>NZ_JAVKEA010000068.1:0-71656 GCF_040221695.1 Coleofasciculus sp. E2-BRE-01
GTGTCAAGTTAAGCTCAAAAATCTGCAATACCTTGGTTTGACCTCTCCCTTGCACTCCCCTGCGAGGGGAGGGAAGTGAAATATACAGCAGTTTGCTCTGCTATGCGGTACATGGTCGATCCCCCAAAATCCCCCTTAAAAAGGGGGACTTTGATTTCCGTTACTTTATTTCAGCGCCCCGCGCTGTCTTTCACCTCTCCCTAGCCCTCCCCTACACGGGGAGGGAAGTGGAATATATTTTTTCTTGGAGGGGCTTTTCGACTCCCTCTTCCGTGCAACACAAGCGCAGCCTCCACTGGCGTCCCCCCCGGAACAAAAAACGAAGCAACATCGGGACTCCCCCAGGGAACAAACGCGACGCATCTGCTGGCTTCCCCCATGGAACAACACGCGAAGCATCTGCCGCCCTCCCCCATGGAACCAAACGCGACCCAACTGCCGGCGTCCCCCATGGAACACAACGCGAAGCATCTGCTGGCGTCCCCCTGTGGAAGGGGGACGGAAGGGGGATCAAACGGGGGACGGGAGGGGGGTCAAAAGGGGGACGCAAAGGGGATAACTTATTGCTAGACCGACGTTCTAGGCTTCACTAACGCTACCACTTCCTTCATATTTTTTGCCCTGAGTGAAAATTCACTAGAGTTTCATAAAGTGACTCAAATGCATAAAGAGTTGATGATCTTCCTTCATTTATACTGACATCTAGTCAGTTTGTTGAATAAGATAAAAACAACTGAGCAAAGGTTAGGTTCAAAATCTAACGCAACGGACTTAGATAAGAGTCATACCTAAAACTCAGAGTTCCTTACACAGTTGAATTTTACAGATGAATACTCAAACTTTTTCGCGCATCAGACAATTGGTAGCTCCCTTATCAATTGCAGCGACGATGGTACTAGGATTATCTACCCAGGCTAATGCAATTAATCTCGGAATCGCTTCTGACTATAATATATTTGTGCTAGGCGATGTGAATCAAAGCAATACTGATTCTGAGGGTAAGGTCGCCATTGGCGGAAATGTCACATTCTCAGATTTTTATGCAGGAATGAATCTGCCTCAAGACGGGAACAACGGTGATGTCTTGATTGTTGGTAAAAATTTAGTCTTTGAAAATGGTCAAGTTAGAGGCAATGCAGTTTACGGGGAAACAGCAGAACTTACGTCTGTAACCCTTGAGCATGGGGGAACGCTTCGCCAAGATAATCCCATTGACTTCGCCGCAGCTAGTCAAGAATTACAAGCATTATCTCAATTTTTAGGAGGGTTAGAGGCTACTGGTACAACAGAAATAGCTTATGGTGGAATTACGTTAAGCGGTTCAGATGAAGACGAAAACATTTTTCATCTCAATGCCTCTGATTTAAGCACTGCCAACAGCTTTAACATTGATGTAACTCCAGGTTCGACGGTCATTGTGAATGTTAGTGGAGACAAAGCATCATTACAAAACTTTGGATTTAATTTCAATGGTGGTATTGATCAGAGACAGAACGTTATCTACAACTTCTATGAAGCTAGGGATCTGTCAGCCAGTGGCATGGGAATTCAAGGTAGTATTTTAGCGCCTTTCGCTGCTTTCGACTTTAATAATGCTCAAATTAACGGCAACTTAATTACCGCTTCGCTAACGGGAGGTGGACAATCGAATAACTATCTCTTCAACGGTAATTTACCTGACCCAATAAGTGAAACGGTTCCTGAACCCGCAACATTAGCTGGACTAGGATTAGTCGCTGCTCTAGGAGTTGCTTCTCGCCGTAAAGGTAAGCAGAAAGTCTAAGCCTGTCAAACGTGAGTTCAGCAATTGGTGCGATAACCAACACGATAGTTTCATCGCACCTCAGTGACTCCAACCTAACCTAAGTCCATTTTTTCATGCACTCCTCACACTATCGTCCCTGACTTAATCCTTTAGGTCAGGGATTTTTGTATGAGATTCCTAAGATACACTTTCTGTGACAGAGGGTAGAGGAGAGGGCGACCCGATTTCATTAAATGGACTGGTGTTGTTCATTAAGCTAGGTGGGTCGCCCCTACAGGGCTTTCATCGGTGTGGCTTTCATCCATAAAAATGGGCGCGATCGCGAATTCAGACTGGGGTTTTTCAGACTGGGGTTTTCCACTACTGATGATGAAGACGCAGGGAGTGCGGCATCTCCAAGCCATGAGCGTTCATTAACGATTCATTAGCCATCACTTGCTGGGGAGTTCCATCAGCAATAATTCGTCCTTCATCCAGTAAAAGCACGCGATCGCACACTTCGATAATCAGTTCTAAGTCATGGGAAGAAATCAGAATCGTTTGCTGGGCGGTTTGGAGAAAGTTGATCACGCGACGACGATAGCGCATGTCTAGGTTCGCGCTGGGTTCATCGTACAGAACCAATTGAGGATGCATGGCTAACACCCCCGCGATCGCGACCAAGCATTTCTCACCCCCAGAAAGATTGTGAGGAACCCGTTCTGCCAGCATTTCCACACCTGTCAGGGATAGCGCATCTTGAACGCGATGGTTGACCTCATCCTCTGACATGCCCATATTCTGTGGACCAAAGGCGACATCTTCCCATACTGACGGTAATAATAACTGGTCGTTGGGATTCTGAAACACGAAGCCAATTTCTGGGCGAAACTCACCCACAACAACGGGGTTTCCAAATAAGCCAATATCTCCAGATGTTGGTGTTAAAATACCGCAAATCGAGAGAAATAACGTGGTTTTTCCCGCACCATTGGGTCCAATTAAACCGACTCGTTCTTCAGAATATATATTAAGATTGACTCCTTGTAAAACCGCAGGTCTGTCCGGATAGGAGAAACTCAAATCAGAAACCGCGATCGCAGGTTCTCTGGCACTGTCTGGGTTAGATACAAGTTGTTGTTGTGGTCTCATAATGCGTCATTCGTCATTTGTCATTCGTCATTTGTCATTTGTCATTTGTCATTCGTCATTCGTCATTTGTCATTCGTCATTAGTAAGGATTGGAGAAATTGTTTCCCGTTACTACTGCCTTTCTACCAAAATTTCGGCAACGACGAACCCAAGGGCGATCGCAACGGTTATTCCCAAACTAATTAAATCCCCACCAGAAACACGATTCTTGGGATTAGGCGGTTTACGATGGTGCAGGGTATAACCATACCCTCGCAATATCATCGCTTGATAAACCTGCTGTGACTGGTTGTAACTGCGAACCAATAAGCTACCCACTAGAGACGCCAGCACATTCAGATTGCGGCGCGAGAAACGAGTCGCCTGAAATCCCCGCAATTGCATCGCCCGTTTCATTTTGGTTAAATCTTCACCAAACTGTTCGATATAGCGGTACGTCAATAGCGTCATATCCGCTAGTACCGCCGGAAGTCCCAGCGATCGCATGGCTTTGACGGTACTCAAAAATGAGGCTGTACCAAAGAGAATTAAACTCACAGTAAGAATACATGAAAATCGAGTCGCAATCAGCGCTAGCGCCACGATTCCCTCTTGATATAGACTTAAAACACCTATCTGAACGATTACCGTACTACCCACGCTAAACGGTAAAAGTAGAGTAATCGCCAGCAAAAAAAAACCGGGGTAGCGCAGCCGCGATCGCAAAAACGAGAAGGGTAATCTGGAGAGGTGATAATACACCAGTGTCACGACGATCATCCCTGGGAGTAAACTTAACTGTTCAACAAATGAAAACGCAAAAATTAAGCTAAATAAGCCAATCAGTTTGCAACGGGATTCCCAACGATGAATCGGAGAGTCCAAATTGGCATAAAAATCCAGTCCGTGTTTCATTAACTCTCCAACAATTCAGGTTTGACTTGCTTCAAAAACAGAGCCACGGCTGTTGTAAACGCGCCCTCAATTGCCATGAGTGGGATATGAGCCAATACCAATCCGGAAATTGCCATTTTTTCGGCTGATGCATCTATAGTTGCGGGAATATTAGTAATCACTAAAGCGAAAAATAGCAGAGTTGCTATCCCCAAACCTCCTGCACCCCCGATAAAGGCAAAGATACCCGTCACCACTCGATTATCCTTATCGAATTTTAGGCGCAATTGAAATAGGTGATACGCCAAAATTGCCGGAACGCCAAACATTGTGGCGTTTACTCCTAGAGTCGATAAACCACCATGCTGAAACATCACAGCTTGGAAGAATAAACCGATAAGAATGGCAGGAAACGCATAATATCCCAACATTGTGCCTAACAACCCATTCAGAATCAAATGGACACTCGTTGGTGGGATGGGAATGTGAATCCAAGAGGCGACAAAAAAGGCGGCTGTGAGTAGAGATGCTTTGGGAATATTCTCTTGGGGATTCGGATCTCGGTTAATTTGGCGCAGGGAGTACCAAGTGAAACCTCCTGTCGCTGCGTAACCTGTGATACAGACAGAAGCAGGCAGGATGCCATCAGGAATATGCATAATTTTTGTGTAGTTTTGACCCTTCACTTCGGCAAGAGGGCAGGGCGCGTGACCCTTCACAACCCTCGATAGAACCGGGTTTGTCGGGACGAGTTTATGGACTTGCGTTTCACAATTGATGATAACATTTATTCAAAACCCACCCTGACTTGTAGGGGCGGGTTTAGGGACTCACGTTTCACAATTGATGATAACATTTATTCAAAATCCACCCTGACTTGTAGGGGCGGGTTTAGGGACTTACGTTTCACAATTGATGATAACATTTATTCAAAATCCACCCTGACTTGTAGGGGCGGGTTTAGGGACTTATGTTTCATGATTGATGATAACATTTGTTCAAAACCCGCCCTGATCTAATTGTTGATTTTTTTGACAATGAACAATGAACAATTCTAACCTAATTGTGACCACCTACTTAGCCTGTTTTGTTCCTTGGACAAAATAGAGTGCTGTACCGACAAAACCCCAGATCACCGCAACTGACATCACCACAATTTGGATGGGTGTGAAGGAGTTATTGGTGGATTGAATACTCATCACTTGACTATCGGCGGTGTTCTCTGTTGCTGATTGATCCTCACCCATAGAAATAGTAATCAAATCTCCGTGACCCGCTTGGCGAACCTGAACTGCCCATTCTCCCGGTTGTGAGTGATCGGGAGCAAAGACAAAGCTACCCTTTTCGTCGGTGGTTCCTTGCAACCAAGGAGTAGAAGGATCTTGGGGAGAGTAAACCGTAACTTGGGCATTGGACATGGGGTCGCCGTTATCAAAAGCCGCATCAATTTTAATCGCCTGGGTAGTTTCATAGTTAATCTTGGCACCATGAGCCGTCGCTTTAGCTGACCAGCTCATCACTAACATTAGGATAAGGGGGACTAAAAATTTCCTCTTCATCGCTCACATTTTCTTAATGTCATAGAAACGATTGAAACCCAGTTGGTAACCATAACTACTCTTTATCATTCGTTATAATTTTCCTTATCGCCAAATGACATAAGACAAATAACCAATGACCAATTTAACTCGATTCGTTGGCAACGGTTTGGATTTCTTCACAGTGACCCTCACCAACGTGACCTAAACTGGGAAGAATTTCCTGAAGTTTCTGGTATTCTTCTGGGGAGAGTTCTGACTTTAGCTGCTGTTGGTCTAACTCTAGTGTGCCATCGTTGGCTAGAGTCGCTAGCGGTTCAAACCCCAACGCACCAGTATTAATCTCATCATCAGCGGGTGCGCCTGCATCACCAAAGAGGTGATCAAAGTGGAACGTGGCTTCCAAGTCTGCGGTATCCCCTTGAGCGAGAATTCCCTTGCGTTCGTCGCCCACAAATTCCCCACAGACAAATTCTAAAGGCTGATTCAGGACAATAGTAAAGTCAATGGTTTGCCCCTCTTTCTCGGCTGTCCCTACCATAACTATGGTTTGACCTTCAGCCGGTCCCTCCTCGGCTTTGACCATTTTCCAAGATAGGGCATTATATTGTCCGGCAGGGGCATCGGCAACGTCTTCCACGAGAATAGGATCGGCATCTTCCCCACCTGCGGCTAAATCAACCGTGTGGGTTTTGTCAAGAACTACTTTGTCTTTCGATTGCACTTTACTACCCGCCTCAGCATTGAATGGTGGGTCACTTTGATAAGCTGTGATATCAGCTAAGTTGACATAAACATGATCAAAGGTAATTTGCCATCCATCTTTTGATATAAAACCTTGGCGGACAAAATCCTCGCCATTCGCCCGAATTTCCAGGGTTCCACTCCCTTGACTTGCCTGAGTTGCACTCTGAGTTTCTGTTTGTGTCTGAGTCTCGCTGGTGTTTGGACTCTGGGAACAGCTAACTAGCGTCCCAGTTGTCAAGACCATCAGGCTCGTGAAAATGATTATTGGTTTCCTCATTGATGACCTTTGGCGGTTTTTTACTATACCCAATTAAATCCAACAAGTTTTTGTAATAATTCGCAATACCCCTAGAGGGCATCTTCTGGGGAACAGGGAAGAACGATAATAGTAAAACCCGCCCCTAATACCGAGTTGCACTCAAACATAGTAGATAGGAAAAGCAGGGGAAGCAGGGGAAGCAGGGGAAGCAGGGGAAGTAGGGGAAGCAGGGGAAGCAGGGGAAGCAGGGGAAGTAGGGGAAGCAGGGGAAGCAGGGGAAGCAGGGGGAGGGAAAGTTATATCTTTGAATGCAACTTGGTATAAAAACCTGGTTTTCTTGAGCGAAGCTAAGGGTCAATCCTCCGTCAGGGCGGGTTTTGCAAAAACGTTACTATCAATAGCGAAAAGAATCTTCCTAAACCCGCTCCTACATACTCAGACGCCATGCCCTCTTTCCGCCGTGAAGGGTCAAAACTATTTCAGGCTTTTCCTGTTAGCCAATAGGTAAGCATTTCTCCTTTTCCCTTCACCTCAATAATCCCGCGTTTTTCCAACACATATTGATCCTTTAACCGTTCGTAAGTTGCCTGAGTGACTTGAATTCCCCCTGAAGTTCCTTGAGATTCCATCCGCGAGGCGACATTTACCGTATCCCCCCACAGATCGTAAATAAACTTTTTCATCCCGATGACTCCAGCAATCACCGGTCCGGTATTAATGCCAATCCGCAGTTGAAACGCTTCTCCGGTATCCATGCGAAATTGAGTAATCACCCGTTGCATCTCTAATGCCATATCCGCGATCGCTTCAGTATGATCGAATCGGGGTAAGGGTAGACCACAGGCAACCATATAAGCATCACCAATGGTTTTAATCTTCTCCAACCCATACTCCTCAGACAGCAAATCAAACGTGGAGATAATAGTTCCGAGTAATTGAACCAATTCCGTCGGTGGCATTCGGCTTGATAGGGGTGTAAACCCCACAATATCCGCAAACAAAATCGTCACATCGTCGAATTGTTCAGCGATTAGGGCTTCCCCATGGTACTTGCCTAAGGTACTGTGATTTTGTTTCAACTGCTGGGCGATCGCCTCTGGCAAAATATTTAATAACAGGCGTTCCGACTTTTCCTGTTCCGCCCGCAAGTCTGCTTCCGCTTGGAGGCGCTGTTTCTCAACTTGAATACGCTGGGTGATATCTTCTAATACCCCTAAAACGCCAACGACTTTACCTTGGGCATCATGGATGGGAATTTTACTCACATCCAGCCAAACCGTTTGTCCATCAACGGGGGGTTTTTGTTTGGTTTCGACAACATGAAATTCGGCTTGATTCCGGCTAATCACCCGCGCATCTTGCTGGCGGTAGAGTTCAGCAATGTCTCGACTAGGCAGTAAATCATAGTCTGTTTTACCCACCACAACCTCTGGATTGTCTAACCCGGCTGTCTTTGCCCACTTTTTATTGCAACCGAGAAAGACTAAGTTGATATCTTTCCAAAAGACTTGTTGCGGGATATTATCGATAACTAATCGTAAATATTCCTCTTTTTCTCTCAAGGCGGCTTCAGCTTGCTTGCGTTCTGTCACATCCGTGCCAATTGAGAGAACTTCAATTAATTCACCCTCCTCATTGAAAATTGGTTTATTTGCCCAGGTAACCCAAACCGTTTTCCCTGTCTTATGAATGGTTTCCACGGTTCTGATCCGATAGCGTTCTGGGCGTTTGCGGATAGCTCGAATCAAAATAGACAGCATCCGTTGCGATCGCGGCGTATTCGGGACGAGAGTTCCGACTAGGGAACAATTTAGGAGTTGATCGTTATCGTAGCCAAAAAAGGTCTGACCATAACGATTAATGAATTTAATTTTTCCCTGAACATCCCACCGCAAAATAATGCAATTGGGGGTTTCAACTAAATCTCGATACTGGGCTTCACTGGCTCGCAACGCTTCTAGGGTGTGTTTATGTTCAGTAATATCCCGCGCCACCCAGAGAACAGAGTCTTTTGAGATGGGTGAAATACTGGCTGCAAACCAAACCGTTCGATCAGCCAAGGTGAGACGATACTCAACCTGAACCGTCTGTTGGCTGTCTAAGGCTTGGCGAATATACCCGACAAACTGATCCGCCTGCGATCGCGCTAAAAGATCATACTCCGTTTTGCCCAGCATCGCTTCAACCGGTTGACCTAACAAGTCTGGATTGGCTGAGACAATTTTCAGATAACGTCCTTGGCGATCTTTGACGAAAATTAGTTCCGTCATCGCCTCAAATAAGGCACGCAACTCTGAATCAGAGTTGAGGGAATTTGTCAAGGCTTTAGACCGTTGACATAAATGTGAGAGGGCCTGACGTATCCAAATGGAGATTAACCCAGTGAGTAGGGCGACTAAGGCAAAAACCCCCAGCCAGACAAGCAGGATATAAGGGGTATAGGGATAAATAGCTGACCAATTGGTCATGGTTGACGGTAACATCGGTTTACATCACCGACCAGGCTTGCCTGTGAATAGTTGCCCAGATGCTACCCTAAATCAATCTGACACCGTTGCACTGGTTCGGTTCGATATGTCCTTCCTAGCAGACCAAACGGCGCGATCGCTTCGCCCTACAGCAGGTATTTCCATAAATCCTGCACTAAGTAAGCGTGTGGGTGTAGCTAGCTCATCCAATCAGTCTGTCTTAGAAGTGAATTCCATGATAGCGACAGATGGAGAATCCGGCGTTGATTTTGATCAACCCTTACCAGGGACGTTCTATGTTAAGCCGTCATGCTCCCTCGAACGAATAGACACGCCATGGTGCGTCTCATAATCTTTGATTTAGAGACGGGATCTGTCACAATGATGTCCTGGTTGTTTCCCAGGGTGAGAAATTCATGGGTCGTGCTGAAAAAGTTGTACTAGCCTACTCAGGTGGCGTCGATACTTCCGTCTGCATTCCTTATCTCAAAGAGGAATGGGGTGTGAAGGAGGTGATCACGCTAGCCGCCGATTTAGGTCAAGGTGATGAGTTAGAACCGATCAAAGACAAAGCCTTGACATCGGGCGCAGCCGAGTCTCTGGTGGCGGACGCGACTGAACGGTTTGTCACAGATTATGCCTTTCCCGCGATTCAGGCAAATGCGCTGTATGAAAATCGCTATCCCTTGTCCACGGCACTAGCGCGTCCGCTGATTGCTAAATTATTGGTCGAAGCTGCCCACAAGTATGGTGCAGATGCCGTGGCTCACGGTTGTACAGGTAAAGGGAATGACCAGGTGCGGTTTGATGTGTCGATTACGGCGCTCGATCCCAACTTGAAAGTTCTCGCACCCGCGAGGGAGTGGGGGTTGAGCCGGGAAGATACGATCGCCTATGGGGAAAAATTCGGGATTCCCTCTCCAGTGAAAAAGTCTTCCCCCTACAGTATTGACCGTAATTTGTTGGGTCGTAGTATTGAGGCGGGGATTCTCGAAGATCCCATGGCTGAACCGCCGGAAGAAATCTATCTGATGACCAAAGCGATCGCGGATACTCCCAATGATCCAGAATACGTCGATATTGGCTTTGAGCGAGGAATTCCGATCTCCCTGAATGGTCAAGCCCTTGAACCCGTCGCCCTGATTACTCAGCTTAACCAAGTCGCCGGAAATCATGGGGTGGGGCGGATTGATATGATTGAGAATCGGGTTGTCGGGATTAAATCCAGAGAGATTTATGAAGTCCCGGCTCTGTTAACCTTAATCCATGCCCATCGCGACTTAGAAAGCCTGACGTTAACCTCTGATGTCAGCCAGTATAAGCGAGGGATTGAAGACACCTATAGCCAGCTTATTTACCAGGGGTTATGGTACTCTCCCCTAAAAGATGCTCTAGATGCGTTCATTCAGCAAACTCAGGAGCAAGTCTCCGGAAGCGTGCGGGTGAAATTCTTTAAAGGGAATGCCACCATTGTCGGACGAGCGTCTAACAATTCCCTCTATACCCCAGAACTGGCAACCTATACCTCCGAAGATCAGTTTGACCACAAAGCCGCTGAAGGCTTTATCTACATTTGGGGATTACCCACTCGCGTTTGGTCTGCAAAAACTAGAGGTTAAATTCAAGGTTTTACCAGATCCCCGACTTCTCGAAGAAGTCGGGGATCTTACAGAGGAGTTCCAAATCGCTAGGATAGAAAGACCTACTTTCACGTTTCAGCCTCAACTTCCCTATGCCCACCTATCCTGGAATTTCTAGCGACGCCTTCCGACACCCCCTTGACCAACAAGCCGAGGATGCCCTCCGGAGTGTTCCTGGATTTAACCTAGTTGCTCGCAAATTCGTCGAATTTATCTACGAACGCCCCCAATTCGTCTATCTGATGGGCAACAGTATCCAAGTGGGACCGCGCCAATATTCCACGATTTACAGCTTATTTCGCGAATGTGTACGGGATTTAGATATCCATCCCGAACCCACCCTATTTGTCAGTCAAAACCCCCAAGTGAACAGTTATGCCTTGGGACAAGACCATCCATACATTGTATTAAATACAGGATTATTAGACGTACTCACTGAAGTCGAAATTCGCACCGTGTTGGCACATGAACTGGGACATATCAAATGTGGTCACACGATTTTAATTCAGATGGGAATCTGGGCGATGGGTGCGGCGGCATTTCTGGGAGATTTAACCTTTGGTATCGGCAATATTGTCACCAGTGGTTTACTCTTTGCCTTTTATGAATGGCGGCGGAAAGCGGAGTTATCGTCAGATCGGGCGGCTTTATTGGTCATCGATGATATCAATATCGTCATGAAAACGATGATGAAACTATCGGGGGGTTCTCATGCTTATGGTCATGAGTGCAGCCTTGATGAATTTATCCGCCAATCCGACCGATTTCAAGACCTTGACCAAGATAGTCTTAATCAAGTTTATAAGTTTTTATTATACAACGGTGGGAATGGTTCGTTTCTCACCCATCCTTTTCCGGTTGAACGCTTGCGCTATCTGCGAGATTGGGTCAAATCAGAAGAATATCGTCAAATTCGTCAGGGCAATTATCGACGAGTAACCGACGAAGGATCAGTCAATGTGCCATCCCAAGCGGCTCAAAACCAGGAAGCCCAACGATTACAGCGTCAACTCGAAGAATTACAACGGGAAATTAACCGGATGAAATCTGAGTCGGATCAGTCTTAAAGGTTTGTATGTAGTAAGCGCTTTAGCGCTATAAACGTTCGCATCGCTGACTTAAGCATTATTCTCCCCCTGCTAAGAGACGTTGCATGCAACGTCTCTACATGCTTCCCCTGCTTCCCCCGCTTCCCTTAACCGAACAGTATTGAGGACATTCTCTACTGTTCCCTGTTCCCCGTTCCCTGTTCCCTCGCCTCACCACAACCCTTATTCAGCAACCCCTATATATTTTCCCGAAAATATATATGATGAATTTATGTCAATATCAATTGTGAGGTCGTCAAGCTGAACACGTCGATGAGCGGTAGCCTTGACGCAGGGTGTCATCAACTTGCTACTATTAGACCTTCAGTAAGGGCGTAAGCGTCCTCTTGGATTTCCATGATCAGGGAAGTTATCTTAGATACTCGTCATACTGAGTCTCGTACTCAATCCAACCAGCTAGGATTCCCTCTTCAGCAGGCACAGGATGTTATCTATCAATTTTTGCTAGATACGGTTAAACAGCAACCGCCAGAAACCGTTTTGCAAGAATTTAAATGGTTATTGATTGACTATAATGCATCAGAAGGTAATCCGGAAGCGATTCAAGCTTTATCAGAAATACTTTTTGCTAACGATGAAAAAGAATTTACAAATACCCTTAAACGTTCCTGTTATATTGTTATTAATAATTGGTACACCTCAAGAAATTTCACGGCTAGTCAAGACTTAGTATCCTTATTTGCTGATGTAAAACTGACGCGAAAAACATTATCGCCAACATTAAGCCGTCAAAGAGCATGGCTGGTAAATTTCATTAACAGTCAAGACTATCACGAACTTCAATTATTTATTACTCAACAAGTAACTTCAGATCCAGGTCATTGGAGTAACCGTTATATCTCTTATCTACTCGTTCCCCAGTATACAAATCTGAACAACCCCGTGGAGCAACGTGAAGCTGCGAGAATCTTGTCAAAAAAACTCAAAGATCAGTTCAAGTTTGATTTGGCAATGTATACGGCGCACTCTAAATCCGCAATTTGTCGGGAATCTATTTACAATAATCCTACAGGTTTAGGGGATAAAGTTGTTGATCTAATTAAAAAAATTGTAGTTAAGCATGGAATGTTTAACTATAAAAATGTCGCTAATATCTTTTTAGAACAAACCAAAGATTCAAATTATAAGAGATTCAAAAAAAGCTTGCACAACTATCTTATATTTTCCGTTAAAAAGAAAGAGTTAGTTAAATCCTTAAATCAAACCTTAACTGAGAAATTAAATGATCTCTACAAAGATTACCACGATACAACCATAGAGGCGGCATTACTCCTGAGAACCTGTAACCGCTTAATTGAGTATTTGACTACTGAAAATCAGGATGAGCCGTCACCCCTGTTTATTCTGCTCATGTCTCAAGGTCATCACTTAACCTTAGCGATGCTCTTGCTGAAAATTATTATGATTTGTCCGAACTCGCGTAATCATCTAGAAACTTGCATTGCTAAATTAATTCAATATTACACCAATTATGCGGAAGAGGACTGTCGTTGGGTGATTACATTTTTTGAAGTGTTTAAAATTACCTTTGCCATTCATACGGAAAATGTTCAATATAATCTGATCAAAATGGATAATGCGGCAAGTTCAGAATTTCAGCTAGATGCTTACCGAGTGTTTTCTCAGCTTCGGGATTATGTCAATTTGGAAGAGAAACCCGAAAATCAGTAGATCGTCGAGAAAGATGGGGTGCAGAGGTGCAGAGGTGCTGGGGTGCTGGGGAGAAGAGAAGCTTATGAAGACTGCAAATGATTTTTCTCTGTCTTCAGTTAGAGACGAGCCGCTTCCAGGATAAAGTAGAATGTCACCTTGGCTAGAGATAGCGATCGCCTGGATAGTGATAAGCTAGGCAATCGTGAGGTGCATATCGCTTAGGAGTATAGTGTGAAACGACTGACTGAGATTTGGCGACAGATATTAACACTGGCTTTAGCCTGTGTGATGCTACTGATTGGTACGGCGTGTAGTAATACAGCGGTAGAAAGTGGGCGTCCAGAAAATCCTCCGGTTCAAGCTGGAGGCACGAATAACCCCTACAAGAAGGGAGGAGACAGTTACACTGACAACAATATGTCTCTAAATCCTGATGTCAGCCGTAGGTTAAACGTATCAAACAGCTCGGTAGAGCAACCCGAATTAGCTCAATTAAGTTGAGAACGGTGACGGCTTGAGACTTAGGATAATTCACTGACAATAAAACTAAGGAGATTTTTTTTATGAGCAGAATGATAGATTGGCTAAAAAATAAACGGTTTACTCAATTATTAACCGTGGCTCTAGCGAGTATCTTTGTATTCATCAGTACAGGATGCAATAGTGGAGTATCAGCGAAGACGGCGGACGATGTGACCAAAAATGTTACTGAAGTTCTCACGCCTACAGGCGGAGCGAAGGACTATCAGGGGGTTGATTCTCCGAAAACGTCTCGTCAGGCAAAGGATAATGCGGACAAATTAATTAAAAACGCCGAGAAAAATCTGGAGAAGAAGGCGGATACTCCGGAAAAGTTTATCGAGAATTATAAAGAAGGAGCGCCGCTGAATAAACGAGTTGAGCGACTCGGCAAAGATGTGAAAGAGTCAGCCACTGATTTCACCGAGGGTGTAAATAAGGGAACTCAGAGGGGTGTTGAAAATCTCAAAGATAATACAACGGATGCGGCTGAAGATGTAAGCAAGTCTGCCAAGCGTTCGGCAAAAGAGGCAAAGGAAAAAACTGAAGATGTTGCTGAAGATGTAGCTAAGTCTACCAAACGTTCAGCCGAAGACACGAAAGAAAAGGCACAAGAAACGGGTGAAACTATCGCCAAAAAGACGAAACGCGCCGCAGAAGATACAGCCGATGTCGTGCAAGATAAAGCAAGTAAAGCCAGTAAATCAGCGCAGCGAGCATTAGAAGATACGGCGGATGCGATTGACTAGAGTCGGGTAGCTCACGGGATGACAAGCTAGCTGAAGTGTTGAGTCCTGCTTTTAGCCCATTTCTTCTTGTCACAGATAGGGTCAAAGATAGCAGTTTTTTCTGGGGGACCAGCCCCCCAGACCCCCCGATGGGGGACGAGCGCCTCCCCCATACCCCCCGCGCAACGCTTCGCTTGAATATATCTCATGGCTGTGGTCTTCATCTGTCAATAAGGCTTCATCTTTGGAGATACTAAGGGAGCTGCGTACAAATAAAGTACCAGTCAGGAAAGCTGTATTCATCAACTCAGCCAAGCTTGATTGGTATATTATTAAGCCGCAAGTCCCTAATGTCGCTCAAAGCCTGATTTTAAACACCATAAAAAGGGTACGGTATTATCGTGCTCTTATTTTGTTGTCTATACCAGCGCGATCGCACCAACCCAAGTCTATGACAGTTTATCCTAATCAACCTCAAAACACTGATGTGGTTTTGGGCGGTTCAATCTCCAGAGGAGACGCTGTATTAGGCGGAATTGAAGCCGTAAAACAGCAGTTGAATCAGACACCCTCATCCTCTCCGCTATCCCTGAATGCCAAAATAGCCGCCCTCCATAACGCCCTGAATTATCGGCAAAAGGGCATAGCGATACTTATTCAAGCCTTAGATGATGAAGTGTGGGAGATTCACCAAACTGCTTATTCTCTCCTAGAAAAACACGCCGCCACTCAAGCCGAATCAGCATTAACTCAGTACAATATCCGATTAGCCAAGGAACTCCTCAACCGTTACGACGCCGGAAATCGGGCGTTCTCAAGAGCTAATTTAAGTGGGATTTGTTTGCAGTGGGAAATCTTAAGCGAAATTGATTTAAGTGATGCTAATCTCAGTGGAGCCTATCTTAATCGAGTAGATTTGACAGGAGCAATCCTTCAAGGCGCGAACTTCAACCAAACTATTCTAAACGGTGTAGAACTCAGTCAGGCAAATCTCAGCCATGTTAACCTAACTGGTGTTTCCCTAAAGGAGACAAACCTCAGTCAAGCTGAACTCACAGAGGCGAATCTCAGAGGGGCAGATTTAAGTAATGCTAACCTGCAAGAGGCAAATCTGACTCAAGGGATTATCAGTTGGGCAAACCTGAGTAACGCCAATTTAAGCCAAGCTAATTTTACCGAAGCTAATCTGGTTGGCGCAAATCTAATGGGAGCAGACTTGAGTGACGCCAACTTGAGGGGCGCTAAACTAAAAGGAGTCAAGCTGACCGATGCTAATCTAGACAATGCCGATTATGATGAGCATACAGACTTTCCAGTTGGATTTAGTGATTACGATAAATTAAGAAAAAACCTGTAGGGGCGGGTTTCATCATGACAAATGACGAATGACAAATGACAAATGACAAATGACTAATACCTTTAATCCCCATCAAACCTTAATCGAACAATTAGATTTAATGATCCGGGCGCGTTATCCGTTGCTATATATCGTAGCGGTTGAAGAAGAACCCGTGGAAGAAGTATTGCTCTCAGTGGCTGTGCAATCCCAACCCGAACGCCAAGTGTTACTGTGGGATATTGTGCGGGGATGGGAGGATAATGGGGCGGATAAGGGTTCAGTAATGGGGGCGCTGCATCGGATTCGTAAGACTGATCCTCAGGAAAATACCCTGTTTGTCCTCCGGGATCTACATTTTATCTTAAAAAATCCGCAGAGCGATCGCAATGCGCCAGTGATCCGAGAATTGAAGAATCTAACCAAGGAACTTAAGCGTTCTCGCAAAACCTTAATCCTCACCAGTCATACCCTAGAAGTGCCAGCAGAATTGAGTGAGGAAGTGACGGTTATTGATTTTCCCTTGCCTAATGCCCAGGAAATTGATTATCTGATTAATATTCTGGTCAAACCGGAAAACTTAAACGTATCGGGATTAGCGCGGGAACAATTAGTTAAAGCCTGCCAGGGATTAAGTCGTGCCAGAATTGCCCGGGTATTGGCAAAGGCATTAGCCGCAAAACAACAGGTAAATGAAACGGATATTGATGGCGTATTAGGGGAGAAAAAACAAGCGATTCGCCAAACGGGAATTTTAGACTTTTTCACCGCCCAGGAATCGTTAAAAAATGTCGGTGGATTGGAGAATCTCAAGCAATGGGTACGAATGCGCCAAGATGCGTTTACTGAAGAAGCGCGACGCTATGGAATTCCTAATCCCAAGGGGATTTTACTGGTGGGAATTCAGGGAACCGGGAAATCCCTATCTGCGAAAACCATTGCCCATGAATGGCGTTTGCCTTTATTGCGGTTGGATACAGGACGATTATTTGGCGGGATTGTTGGGGAAAGTGAAAGTCGGGTGCGCCAGATGATTCAAATTAGTGAAGCGATCGCGCCTTGTGTATTATGGATTGATGAGATTGATAAGGCGTTTGGTAATATTGGTGCTGGCGTTGATGGGGATTCGGGAACGTCGAGGCGGGTATTTGGTACGCTGATTACCTGGATGCAGGAAAAGACAAGTCCCGTATTTATTGTAGCGACAGCAAATAATGTGCAGATTTTGCCCGCCGAGTTATTGCGGAAAGGCAGATTTGATGAAATCTTCTTTTTGAATTTGCCCACGGAAGCCGAACGCAAGGATATTTTTAAGGTACATTTGCAACCCTTACGCCCTTCTCGCTTACGGGATTTTGATTTAGTTAGATTAGCACGACAAGCGAAGAACTTTAGTGGGGCGGAGATTGAACAGGTGATTATTGATGCCATGCATCGAGCTTATGGTACGGTGGTGAATGGACAACGGCGAGACTTTACCACCGAGGATATTGTGCGGGCGATAGAAGAAACGGTACCACTTGCCGCGATCGCACGGGAGCAAATTGAAGCGCTGAAACACTGGGCAGCCCAGGCGGGGGCGAGAACGGCGTCGAATGATAGTCAGTTGGTGGAAGAGTTAAAGCATTTTACCACACAGAAGGGCATTGGTCCGTTGGAAGTGGATTAATGATCGGTAAGTTCCTCTCAGCCATGCGTTGATGGCGCTAAAGCGCAACTACAAGCGCAACTACAAGCGCAACTACAAGCGCTAATTACAAACTTTGTTGCTCATGTTCCGATCGCCAAATCTGCCAGTACACCCCGATCCGCTCAACGAAGACTCCCGGTTTCTCTGCATAAATGCGCTGTCCTAAACAGTAGGCTGACTGCTGCAATTGGAGTCGGCGGCGGTCAATTAAGCCAATGAGGGCATCTAGTTGAGTGCGATCGCAGCCTAGTTTGGGTTCCTGTTCCAGTAACTGACGCAACATCGCTAAATCATGGTCATCCCCTAGATAATCGGCTAATTGTTTCGTCTGTGATGCCATTTCTGCCATCAAGTCTGACCATACTAATTTAAGAAGTCGCAGGTGATACCAAAGGTATTTTACCCGTTTGCGCCAATCGTGAAAGTTTTCGACGCTAGGCTGCTTAAAGGCTACAATTAATGCTTTATCCCCTCGTTTATAGACGCGCTGAACACTCTCCTGGAGGGTTGACCACTTATTGCTTTTAATTGACCAATCCTTGACCCGTTCCCGCGCCGCTTTAATCATGCGAATGGCGTCCTCTTGGGTGTTTTTTTTGTCCAGAACCCGTTCACTAATGGATTGACTACGGGCTTCTAAGGCTTGACGCACTTCCCTAAAGCCATCGGCTGAGATAATCGGGGCAAAATGTTCGGTTAAATCATCTAAGGTTTCAATTGTCACCTGAGCATCTCGTACATCGGATAATAATCGCCCTGCATCTCGGAAACAGGTATTTTCTTGGTGATAAGTATCCGAACCAATTTCATCTCGCACTAAACGCAATAATGCTCGTAGTTTCTTCAACCGCTTACGAGCATCATGAACCGCTTCTTCTGGGCTATCATCAGTTTGACCCAATAATTGGGCTAATGCTTTGTCAATCTGTTCGTAAGCAATCCGCTGAACTCCCTCAGATATAGATTCGGGTGCCTTTAATCGATATGCCATGGTTAAGTGTGCGATCGCGCTTAGAGTTAGAGTATGCTGACAATGTTTTTAGGGATAGGGGAGCAGGGGAAGCTGGGGGAGCTGGGGAAGCTGGGGGAGCTGGGGAAGCTGGGGAAGCGATGATACATTTTCCCTGATAGCGGTGCAAGGGTATGAACAGTTTTTACCCATTTAAATGCATGACAGCTTATGGATCTTATCGTGTGCGATCGCGTCCTACTCAGCCTCTCTCTTGGGGATTATTTAGACGGTTTGAGTGGCAATTTTCGCAGCTTACCACATAAGAGACTTGACTGTTCACTGGTTAAAACAATCGTTCCGTCGGGTAGTATGGCTCCGCCTAAATCAGCATCGGTCAAATCTGCACCACTCAAATCAGCGCCGCTTAAATCAGCTCCTCTCAGATTTGCCCCTCGTAGGTTAGCACCATGTAAATTTGCCCAAATCAAATCCGCTCGGCGTAAATTCGCCCCACATAAGTTGGCTCGACTGAAGTTTGCCCGTGTCAACGTAGCTTTTTCTAAGACAATCCCTTCTAGGTTTGCCTGACTCAAGTTAATTCTCTGGAGATCTACGCCGTTTAACTCTAAGTTGCTGAGGTTAAATCCTCGATAATCCCGTTCGCCCGCCGCATACTCCTCCAGCAGGCGATCGGGTGCCATTCGTATTCGTTCTAGTTTCTTAAACAACTCTTGCTTTCTAGCTGACGCCGAGGATTGGTTTGGGTTAAGGATATTTCGATCAGAGGATTGCATAATCTTCTTTACCTGATAAATTCAATATAGTTAATCTTCAGGTATTTGGCTGGAGGATTAATTGAGAACAGTCCTAGTTTTCGGTGAATTTAATCTGCTTTAGAGGTAACTTAAACCACCATCCGGCGTGACTATAATGAGTTCTCCTTTGTGATCTACGTCTCTATTTTACTGCTATCGTAGCAAAAGCCAGAAGACTCCAAGGCAGAGGGGAGAAGGTTTATGACTTAGGGAACAGGGAAGGAGTCAAAAGGAATAGGAAAACTTGTCGTGCCATCGTCTAGCTTTTTATCTTGCAGTTGTATTCAGCAGGTAGGGCTTGCTGCATTAAGTCGGTTGGTGGAAATCAACTCAACCCTCTTAAGTTAAATGTTACTGACTTTAGAGTTTGTAGTCAGCGCTTCAGCGCTTATGGCACGCTTCGTGCCTACTACGAACCCAAATGACGGACGATCAGCAAAAACGCTGATAAACAGTAACTAACCCATCTGCATCTCCGACATTGCCGGGAAACAGTACCACAGGCAAATCCGGAAACTGAGGATGATCAGATGGGGTTCGCACTACAGAACAGCCAGGAATAATTTGACCCAGTAACCGGGCAGATCTTAAGTCTAATCCTGTACTTAAAACATCATTTGAGGTAATCCCGCCCTTACTAATTAAAAAGCCAATATCTTTGGGTAAGTCTCGAACAATATCCATTAATAATGCCGAAACTGCTGCGCCAAAGTTTAACCGAGTTTGCACGTCTTTAAAGACTAATTCCTCTCGACTGGTATAAATGGCGGCTGTTTTATTCGAGTTGTGAATCTCGTCAACGGCGGCGACAACTTTGGCTAAGAGTGAATCCCGTTGGGATGCTGACTCTTCAAGTAAATGACTAACATCCACCTCAACGCCGACAATATCGGAGAGTTTCAGGAGTTGTTCAAGCTGTTGGGTGGTCTTTTTAACATGAGAACCCACTAACACAACGCCCGGTTTCCCTTCTCTGACATATTGTGCCATATTCTCTGGCGGGACGGGTTGAGCGCCCAGACTCGCCAGCGAGGTTAAGATACTGGCAGCAGAACGAAATAAGAACCGTTTCCCTTGGGCGGCGGCGCTGAGGACATCGGCGGCGAATTTATCTAAATCGGCTTGAGTTTCCCCATCAACCACACCACATTGATTCCCACTTAAGTTGAGGAGGCGTTCTAAACTTCCTTGGCGAATATCGGAGAGGACAAATCGCTCAACGTTTTCGGCTTTAATCCTTCCGTTGGTCTTTTCTTCCACATAATCGGGTAAATAGCTGTGGTGATAGCCAAATACCGAATCACGGGCAAATTCAGTTTCATGGACGGGTGTGGGGACGCCATCCACCATCAGGTAATGAATACTGTCGCGAGTTACTCGTCCCCCTTCAAAGAATGCAGGAACTAAGAAATGAGCATCGAAGGGTCCCACTTCTTGGGTAATTACATCGGTTTCCACGGGATAATGTCCGCGTAGAGTGGAATCAGAGCGACTGACGACAAGAAAATCGTCGATTCCTTCAGTTTCTATGGCAATTTTTAGATTATGGCAAACCTCACAGGTGACTGTGGCGGCTTCCTCTGGGGTTAACGCCCGTGTATTCGTCAGGACAAAGAAAATCGGCGAAGCATCTGCTAGTCCTAAGCGCAGCGTCTGCACATCCCATCGCGTCAGCAGCAAGCAACTGTGAACGGTTTGGGAACCGGTGGGGTCATCATCCAAAACGATAATTTTGGGTTTGCTAGTCATGCTCTTGGTGTCCTGCGATCGGCAAGGGTCAATTTATCCCTGAAATTTAGGGTATCAGGATCTTGGCGAGAAAGCACGAAGCAATGTAGAGACGTGCCATGGCACGTCTCTACAACTTTTGTTGCACGGGAGAAGGGGAACCGGATTTTCTTGCTCCCCTCTTGCTCCCCTCTTGCTCCCCTCTTGCTCCCCTCTCCCAAGCTTGGGAGAGGGGCTGGGGGTGAGGGGCTGGGGGTGAGGGGTTGAGCTTAAGTTGACACGGATGTCCCTAAACCCGCCCCTACCATCATGTCCTCGAAGGTCGTGAAGGGTCAACCAACACTCAACATTTTCCCATTAGCCAATAGGTTGTCATCTCGCCGCGCCCTTTAACCGCGATCGCACCTCGTTCCTGAAACTGGAATTTGTCCTGTAATCTCTGGTATGTCGTCTCTGTGACTTGTATTTTTCCCGGTTCTCCCGACGATTCCATCCGCGAGGCGACATTCACCGCATCTCCCCACAAGTCATAGATAAATTTTCTAATCCCAATCACCCCCGCCACCACTGATCCAGTATTAATTCCAATGCGAATTTGCAATGACTCACTGTGTTCGGCTTGAAACTGAGTAATCGCCTGCTGCATATCCAACGCCATCTGCGCGATCGCGTCTGCATGATCTCCCCTCGGCTGGGGTAATCCGCCAACCACCATATACGCATCACCAATGGTTTTAATTTTCTCCAAACCATGACGTTCTGCCAACTGGTCAAATGTGGAAAACATCTGATTGAGTAAATTTACTAATTCAATCGGTTTTAACCGCGCCGATAGCGGCGTAAACCCGACAATATCCGCAAACAGAATTGTCACATCATCAAAATGTTCCGCAATCGCTGATTGGTCTTGTTTCAGCCGTTCCGCAATTAGTTCAGGCAAAATATTCAGTAATAATTGTTCCGATTTTTCTTGTTCTAACCGTAATGCCACCTCTGCCTGTTTGCGATCGGTAATATCACGCGCCACCCAAATCACCGAATCATCGGAAAGCGGTGACAAATTCGCCGCAAACCAAATATCCTCTCCTGCCAGATTGATGCAATACTCGATATTTACCGTAGCTTGAGTTAACAACGCCTCTCGAATACTATTGAGAATAAAATCTACCTGACTGGAATCGAAATATTCCAACAGCGTTGTTCCCAATATGTCCCCCGGCGATTTACACCATTTTCCTTTATTAGTCGGTGCTACCTTCAAACAACGACCCGACGCATCCACCACCAGAACCATATCCGTCATCGCGGCAAAAAGTGCCTTCATTTCCGCCTCGGCTTTCTTCTGCTGCATCACTGGACCCAACTGCGCCGATACGACAGACACCAACTCAATCCAATTTTCATCATTTTGGTGTTCTTCTGCCATAAAAAACACCAATACCGCTAAAACCGGGGCAGAGGTTTGCGGCGTCGCTGGGGCAACAATGGGTACAGCAAAGGCTGATTTTAACCCACAGTCTGTTGCCAATTTGAGTCGCAAGAAAACATCATCGGATTCGGTAGCAATATCACTAATCCATTCCGGTTCACCATGACACCAAACCCGTCCCGGTATTTCTTCTTTGGGTAAAAATGTTAGGGCTTCACTATACTCTCGGAATTGTTCCAGGGCGGTGATAACCTCTGGATCAAGTCCGGTCTGTTTGTAATACCAACGATGGCTACATTCTAATGCCATTCCGTCTGTCGCCGGAATCCAGACTTCGCCATAAATCCAGCCTGTAGTTTGACACACTTGATGCAGGGCAATTTCTAAGGCAGCTTGAAAATCGGGGGCGGCATTAATCGCTTGGCTAATTGTCAGCAGTAACTCAACTCGTTGTTCAGCCTGTTTGCGTTCAGTGATATCATTAATTACCGCCAGTATGCATTCTTCTTCGCCAATTGTAATTAATTCTGCCGATAACAATCCCGTTCTAACTTGACCCGATTTAGTATAAAAATGAAATTCTTGATCCCGAATAGCGCCTGTCTTTTGTAATAGGCTACGGATTCGGCTTCGTTCTTGGGGTTTAACCCAAAAATTGAGTTCAATGGAGGTATGAGCAATCACATCCTCTAGGTCATATCCGGTAATCTTGAGAAAGCTTTCATTTACCTCAATAAAGGTTCCCTCTGCCAGAGTGGTAATCGTAATTGGGTTCGGAGATGAGCGAAAAGCCAGAGCAAACTTTTCTTCAGACAGGCGTAAGGCGGCGGTGCGTTGCTCAACTCGTGACTCTAACTCGGCTTGATTTTTTTCTAGGGCGGTAAAGAAGGAGTATAACTGTTGACTCATTTGATTAAAGGATTGAGCTAAAATTTCGAGTTCATGCACCCGAACCGGAATTTTGCTATCGACTTTTACCTGTTGGTTAAATTTGCCCTGGGCAATTTTCGCCGCCGCTATGCTTAACTGGGTAATCGGCTGGGTAATCCATCTGGCGGTGAAGATTCCTAACCCTGTTGCCACAACAAATGCCGCGAAGCATAAGCTAATCGTGGTGCGGGTATTGGCATGGATTTGTTCCATGAAATCCGCTTCCGGTACCGCCACCACAATCAACCACTCTAAGCCGTGATTATCCTGGAAAGGAGTGACTTGTAAATAATAGCGATCGCGGTTTAGGTTAAAGGATAGCTTTTGGCTTTGATTAATCTGGTTTAAGGTATCAACGTTTTGGTTTAAATACTGCGCCGTTAATTGAATTAATGGATCGCGGCTATGAGTAGCAAATAGGCGTTGGGTTTTATCGCCATCCTGAATAAATCGCTGTTCTGATGTGGAACTGGCAACCAGTAATCCAGATCGTTCAATAATAAAGGCTTGTCCCGTTTGACCAATTCTTAAGCTGTTGAGGAATTTACTAATTTCAGATAATAAAATATCAGTACCAACCACGCCTAATAATTTATCCTTGTCGCCAAATACGGGTTCAGCTAGGGTAATCCCTAACCGAGAATGGCTAAACATGACATAAATAGGACTCCAAACTGTTTTACCTTTAAAGGCAGCTTCTTGATACCAGGGGCGGATGCGAGGGTCATAATTGGCGCGACTATCTAACAGTTGCTGCCGATTTCCTTGGCTGTCGGTTGTGTAGGTATGAAAGTTATAATTGGTTGATTGATCGGCAACTTTCAGCAGTAAGCGGCTATCCTCGGTATAGCCTGCGCCAATATACTCTCCTTGCTCGCTGCCAAACTGAATGGTATTAATAGACTGGGTAATCTGTATGAGTTGCCACAAATAGCGCTCACTGGGCTGATCCTGAGGCTGCACCTGACCCCGACGCACGGCATTGGCGAGAACATGGTTGACCAGATGAGGCGTTTCGATGTAACTATCAACATGTTGTACGATGCGATCGCTAACCTCGGTCTGTAACTGCGTAACCAGATTGTCAACCGCCTGTTGTCCATTGCGAAAGGAGAGATATCCAGTCAACCCTACCGCCGCAAAGATCTGGAGCAGAAAGGGAACCACCAAAACCACGCGCAATGGCATCTTTTGACTGCGTTTAGCGCCTTTGACAAGCTGACGGGTAATGGTTGGCAGTAACATGGGATAAGGATCACCTACATAGATAACACTGTATAAACTCGTCGATTTGATTAATCAGGTTTTCTGGCGTTGCATCATCAAAGCGAAAAGCTACTTCCTTTTTTACCAAAAACTTAAGTATCCCTAAAGTATCGCTAAATTGAATAAATCTCTGTCTTCCTAGACAAATGCCAAGTTGGGACTCCTCGATTGATTTTTCCCAAGGAATCCTATAGTATCTCTAATGGGTTGGGATGAAAATAATTCTTCCTGTAAAGAAAATACAGGACTCATTGATCGATTTCCGCACAATTCTAGAAAAATGACAAAATTTACCCATACGGTGTAATACAGTTGCCACGAAAAAGCCCTGTTTTACAATTCTTCGGCTGTATTACACGGAGGTAAGACTAAAAATAGTTGTTACCCTAAAAGTTAGGATTTTCCTAAGCTGTTCGGCATTTAGACTGGGATAAGCTGTTCGGCATTTAAACCTTAATGTCAATAATGACGAAAGGATGGTAGTGCGAGCATCTTGCTCGCTACTAATACCCAATTTAAATGCATGACAGCTTACCTCAATCCCAAGGAAGGCAACAGGCAACACCTCGACTTACCTCGACTTACTTCGGCTTCGCTCAGTAACACGCTCGGTGTGTCACAGGCAAAAGGGAATACACTACACAATTTAAATGCGTCTTAGCTTATCTCCCCCAGCTCCCAGACGTGCCATGGCACGTCTCTACATCGCTCCCTCTGCTCCCCCAGCTTCCCCAGCCTCCCCAGCTTTCCCTGTTCCCTTCACGTTTGTGCGGGCAAATAAACCGTAAATAAACTACCTTTGCCCAACTCACTCTCGACTTCAATCCTACCCTGATGAGCTTCTACAATCCGACGAGACAAGTATAATCCCAAACCACTCCCCGATCGCTTATGCTTTCCTTGGCGAAATCGCTTGAACAGAGTGGCAAGATCTTCTGGACGAATACCTGATCCCGTATCTTGAATAGAAATTGCCACCAAAGGGGGTTGACCATCTGCCGAGTTTGTGGAATGCGATTCTAAACCTAAACCTAAATCAACATCGACCGATCCTTGTTCCGTAAACTTGACCGCATTGCCAATTAGATTAGTGAATACGCGGCGGAGTTCGAGCCGATCGCCCATCACCAGACAATTGTCTGAATTAGATGAATTAGCGCACTCTTCTACATTCAGCCTTAACGCTAATCCTTTTTCCTCAGCTAAGGGAGTCAGTTCTTGAACGACTTCCTTAATCATTTCCTGAGGATTTATTGAAACAAACGTTAAGTCTTTAGACCCAGCATCGTGGCGATAAACTTCCAACACCGTATTCACCATCTGGACTAAATGTTGGTTGCTTTGTTGGATAGAAGCGACGGCTTCCACGGCTGAATCAGGAAGCTGTCCAAAGCTTCCCCGTTTCAATAAACTCAGCATCCGATCAGCCGCGACTAAGGGAGTCCGCAAATCGTGGGTGAGACGAGAGACGAAATCCTCTCGCTGACGCGCCAGTCGCACTTGTTCATCAATACTATGCTTAAGTCGCAGTAGCGATCGCACTCGCGCTAATAACTCGCCCACATCCACAGGTTTGCGAATAAAATCATCCGCCCCCGCATCGAGTCCTTCAATCGCACTCGACTGTTCATAAGCAGTGATCAGCAAAATGGGGATAAAGGGCAAACTGCTATTTTGACGAATCCGCCGAGTCACCTCATAACCATCCATTTGGGGCATCATTACATCCAGCAAGATTAAATCAGGAGGTGATTTTTCAACGATTGATAATGCGGAATATCCATCTTCAACTAAACTGAGGTCATATCCTTCAGTTTCTAAGATGGTTTGCATTAGGAATAAATTGTCTGGCGCATCATCAACTGCCAGAATTCGCTCTATTTTTGGCTCAGGTAGATTCATTTTTTATCTATTTATACTTGAAAAGCATTGTAACTCCAAACGTTTTAAAAAATTTAATTATAGGCAGGTACTTTAATTTCTGTCAACTTCCCCGAATAAGAAATATAACGCGGCAATTCGACGCGAAAAATTGACCCTTCTCCCACTTGACTTTCTACCGTAATCTTGCCCTGCATCAATTGAACTAAGGATTTGGTCATTGCTAATCCTAGTCCTGTTCCGGGGTATTGGCGGGCTATGGTCTGATCAACTTGGCGGAAGGCTTCAAAAATATAGTTTAATTCGGCTTGAGACAGACCAATTCCCGTATCCTCAACGTCAATGATCAGTCGTTGCGATTCAACCTCGTATACATTGACCCAGATCGACCCAGATTTGGTAAATTTAATCGCATTCATGAGCAGGTGTTTTAAGACCTTGTGCAAACGAGAGCGATCGTTGATAACTAAGTGATTTTCAAGTTGGATTTTTATCGATAAGTCTAACCCTTTCTGGAGTGCCAAGGGACGAACATCATTAACCGTGGAATTGACCACTTGATCGATATTAAATTCTTCAGCCTTAAGTTCCAAAGCCCCGGCTTCAATTTGAGCAAAATCTAAGACTTCACTTAAGAGTGACAACAGATGGTTGCCATTTTTTAAGATACATTGCACCATCTTTAATTGTGATGATGTCAGTGATCCATGGCGTTGGAGTAGGAGCATTTGAGCAAAGCCGATAATCACATTCATCGGCGTCCGCAATTCATGGGACGTCGTAGCTAAAAACTGCGATTTAAGTTTAGTGAGTTCTTTTAATTTTAAATTTTGATGTTGAATTTGTTGCCGTTGTTGGGCTAATTCTTGATTTTGCCGGACTAGCTGTTCATTCGTCTGGCGCAACTGCTGATGAGCTAGTTCCACCTGCTGTTCAGCTTGGTAGATGCGAATCGCGTTTTGCAGAATCCGTCCTAAACTTGTCGGTGAAACCTTATCCTGAGACAGGTAGTCTGACGCCCCAGCTTTCATCAGCGCCACGGCGACTTGCTCATTACCGTGAGCGGTGATTACCACCAAGGGAATCTTGACGCCAGCCTTTCGCAAATCCTGCACCAGGCTTAATCCATCTTTGTCGGGGAGACAGTAATCCAGAAAGACACAGTCAAATGTCTCACGGTCAATGAGAGCGATCGCGCTATTATAGTCACAGGCTTCAACATAATTGATTGACAACCCCGTGGCATCCAGAGCCTGACGCACAGCTAAGCGATCGATGTCCTCATCATCAACGAGCAGAATATTGAGCATTTCTTTCATCAACGAGCAGAATTTGAGGGTTTCTTCATCACCAACGTCAGCATCAAGCTCACTGGTGTATCCCAGGGAAAATGGCAACTGGTGCGTCAAGGCTATTGACCTAACGCACAACTGACTTAATGGAGGTTGCAGCTTATTCCTGGAAGTGAGTTTGCCTAAGCTGGCATTGAAGACAGTCCAACCTTTGTCTTAGATTGTATGCTCATAGCTATGGTTTCCGTCTCAGTCCATAGGCATAATCACTGGACAGTCTCTTTGCTGCCAAATTTTTGGCTCAACTGAAACGGCTTGATACTATTGATAGATGTACATCTGCCACGGATCTGCCATAGTGTTGATTATCTTTATTGCCGCGTCGCACTAGCGAGGGAAGAGTAATCGAGATGGATTAGGCTAGGCTGATTTGAGTCAGAAACCCCTTTGGTTCCCAAACCCCTGCCCAAGCTGGCATACAAAACAATATATGATGAAAATTACCCAGATCCGAGAGAAGGAGTCAAACAGTCCTACATCTCTCAATGACCAAGATCAAACGAATTTGAGTTCTGAAACATTGATGGTGAGTCCTATGCGTGTCGTCCTGATTGAAGACCATAACCTTACGCGGATGGGTTTACAAGCCGCTTTACAAGAACAGGATGGAATTGAAGTCGTCGGAGAAGCGGCGAATGCGACTCAAGGATTGAAGCTGCTGGAAAGCCTAAAACCCGATGTCGCTATTGTGGATATCGGTTTACCGGATATGGATGGCATTGATTTGACTCGCAAGTTCAAGAGTAGCCATACAGATACCCAGGAGCCAGAAACAAGGGTTCTCATCTTAACCATGCATGATAGTGAAGATGCGGTACTGGCTGCTTTTGCGGCTGGAGCCGATTCCTATTGCATGAAGGATATTGAAATTGAACAGCTTGTCGAGGCGTTAGAAGTAACCCAGGAAGGGAACGCCTGGATTGATCCAGCGATTGCCAGTATTGTTTTACGACAGGTAAAACGAGATCCATCCTCTGAAATGGCGGCGAATCAAGATCGAACTGTCAAGATTGATGGGGTAGGTCCAGAGTACGAACAAGTCATCGAAGCCTATCCTTTAACTGAACGGGAATTAGAGGTACTTGAGTTAATTGTGGCAGGAGCCAGTAATGCCGCGATCGCGGAGAAGCTTTATATTACGGTAGGCACAGTAAAAACCCATGTCCGCAATATTCTGAATAAGCTCTGCGTTGATGACCGCACCCAAGCCGCAGTCCATGCACTCCGTTCTGGATTAATTACTTAGGGGTTGCTGAATAAGTGTTGTGGTGAGGGTAGGGAACAGGGAATAAGTTCAACTAATTCCTGATACCGGATGCAGGATAATTCCCGATACCTGATGCAGGGCGACCCGATAAAATTAATAGGTGGGTCGTGTTCATTTGTGCAGCGGGTCGCCCCTACGGTGTTTGTCCACAAATAACCAATGACAAATGACAAATGACAAATGACAAATGACAAATGACAAATGACAAATGACAAATGACAAATGACAAATGACAAATGACAAATGACAAATGACAAATGACAAATGACAAATGACAAATGACAAATAACCAATGACAAATGACAAATGACCAATGACCAATGACCAATGACCATCCCCGTCGTTAACTGTAATTTTATCCACCTAATTGTGATGAAGAGACTTTTTCCGGCTTCGGATCTTTGACCTTAGCTGGTAGGTAAAAGCTAAACGTCGAGCCAACACCAACCTCACTTTCCACCGTAATATTACCGCCCATCATCTCACAGAACCGTTGGCAAATCGCCAATCCTAGACCCGTACCTCCGTACTTTTTCGTAGTCGAATCATCGGCTTGGACAAACGGCTGAAATATCTTGGCTGCCTGCTCTGGAGTCATACCAATACCCGTATCGGAGACCGAAAAAATAATCCAATCAGAGGTTTGGTCGTCATTCCCAACATCAGGCATTGAAGCCCCAGCATCAGGCATTGAAGCCCTGTCGAGGGTTGCCGATGAAACCACAGACAATTCCCCATTCACCAGTAGCATTTTATCGTCCCCTTTCGAGTTACCATTTCCCTCATTTTCACTTTCACGAGTAACACTCAGTACAATCGTGCCATTCTCCGTGAATTTGGCGGAGTTGCTAATTAGGTTTAATAGCAACTGCTTAACCTTAGTTCGGTCAGCATACATTGTGCCAAGGGACGCCGCGCCATGAACCTCTATAGTATTCGTCTTTTTCTTGATTAGGGGTTGTACCGTCTTCTGAACTTCAACAATTAAAGTAGAGATATCGAAGCTTTCCAGATAGAGGCTCATCTTCCCGGCTTCAATTTTAGAAATGTCCAGAATATCGGTAATCAGATTCAAAAGATGGAGTCCAGAGTCGTAAATCTGCTGGAGATCCGGGACAAAATCGGTATACCCTAAATCCTCGGCATCCTCCCGGAGTAACTCACTTAAGCCGAGGATACCATTCAAAGGCGTTCTTAATTCATGACTCATACTAGCAAGAAAGGCACTCTTCGCCCGATTAGCCGCTTCCGCTTCTTCTTTTGCCTGTTGCAATTCAATTTGGACGAATTTCGCATCTGTAATATCCCGAACAATCGCTAAAACTTCTTGTTCACCACTGACCACCAACCGTGCTTCAAAATTTCGGCGATGATCCTCCACAAACAACTCATACTCAAAAATTTGGATATCTTGAGTCTTTAACGTTCGCTCGACATACTCTAAACATAATGTAGCCACCTCTTGGGGTAAAACCTCAGAGACAGGTTGACCCACCCAGGTTTCAGATGATTGTAGGTAAGACTCTCCTTTTGGTGCTTTAAAATCCAGAAAGATCCCATCTTGGCTAAACCGAAACATTAAATCGGGAATTGCATTCAACAAGGCACGATTTTTGGCTTCACTGTGTCGTAAATCTTCAGTCTGCTGTTCCAAACTTTCGATTAGGTTTCGCAGTTGGTCGGTCATGCTGTTAAAGGCACCCGCTAAAACTGCCAATTCGTCACTGCTGTCAATGACAATTTTATGACTCAGATCCCCTTTCGCCAGACGCTGGGTGGCGGCGGTCATCTGCTTTAAGGGTTCGGTAATCGAACGGCTTAGCAGTAGTGCTACTAATGTACCCACCATCGCCGCCGCCAGTCCCATGGCAATCCCTTCATTTCGTACCGCCGCCATCTTTGCCTTCAGCGGTGCTGTGGAAATCCCGACACGAACTGCCCCAAGCCGCTGACGCCCCAAAACGACGGCTTTACCCGCAAGGAGTTGGTCAGACTGCCATTTAAACACTGTTTCATTGCTTTCTACCAGTTCTTTGCCTAAGGGATCAGGTTTGACCCCATACGCTAAAACATTGCGGCTATAGGCATCCGCTAGCACCCGTCCATCTTTGTCATAAATCTGACCTGCCACTAATACCTGATCCTTGCCCAACTCTTCCATGAGTTCCTTCATATAAGACACATCGAGAAAGTAGAGCGAATCTTGGGTGGCGACGACTAAGGTATCTAGCAATAGGTCAGCCTGTTGTTCTAGTTCATCCCGAAAGGTTTCCTGCTGACGGCGTAGGGATAACATGGTAACGCTGGCGACCGCCACAATCACTAATGTGGTCATCGCCAACGTTATTTTGGTGGCTAGTGAACCTTTTTTTGGGTTGAATCTAGCCATGCCACTTATCTTCCTCCCCTTATTCCGATAACTGTTGCTTCCTGGCTGGTACATCTGGGCAAATTGTCGTTCAGGACAGCCTCTACCCCTTATTTTTTCTCCACCTGTTCATACAACTGGCGCATTTTATCGAGACTGGTTTCAACGGGAAACTCGTCAAACTTGGCGGTTTCCTCAAAGGTGGTGAGTACCTCTTTCCCTTCAGGTGTCTGATCCATTTCCATTAACACCGTCTTAATCTGTTGTACCAATTCCGGGTCCATACCGGGTCTGACGATGACCAGATGGCGAGAAATTTTCTGGGTTTCAGCCAGAATTTTCAGCGCTTGGCGGCTTTCTGCGGGGATTTCTTCCAAAAATGAGTAATCCGCCGCCCCTGCTGCAACTTCGCCACTCAGTACCCATTGGATCGTATTTTCATCATCACCGCTGTAAATATATCCCACCTCATCGGGGGCGACGGCTTCGTTTTGTGAGCCTTTTTCGACCATCTTCAAATCGGCGTCCAGCAGGGTATTCAGGGGTAAAAAATAGCCGGAGGTTGACACAGGTTCTTCAAAGGCGAGCATTTTTCCTTTGAGATCCGCTAAGGAGTCAATCTCGCTTTCTGCCAAGGTAAAGATCACCCCATAATATTCACCCTTGCCATCCTTCCAGCGGCGCAGGATGGGTTGGGCTCCCGATTTATCGCTGACAATCATCGCGGGGTAGGGACTGTCAACGTAGATATCGACTTTGCCTTCTTTGAGCAGGCTTGCCATTGTATCTAAGTCAGGGGCAACTTTCACCTCACCCACACCAATGTCAAATTTTTCCAAGCGGGCGGCTAGGTAATCCGCCATGGGCTGGAAATTCTCTAGCTTGGCAGCGGCATTTTTGTTAACGTCGGCAAGGACAAGGGTTCCAGTAGCGGTGGATTGAGGGGTTGGCGTCGATGTTGGCGTTTGTGATAAGCTGTTCTCTTCGGTAGAACCACAACTTACGAGGGTGGTGAACAAACCCAGCAGGACAACCTCTTTCAAAAATTTTGGCAACATTTGTTTAAACTCTCAATAATCACAAATTGTCGTTGATAACCGTGCAGTTGTTTCGCCTCAGCTTTTCTTGTCTGTTTAGACTCGAAAGGCGTCTCCAGTTTCTAGGTATGGGGATACCGCTTTGTCTTTAAGATTATTTTGTCAGTTTGCTGAATACATATCAAATTTTGACAAATTTGTTCATAAAGATTCCGTGAAGTTTTTTCGGGTTTTTGTTAAAGAGTTGATGAACCTGTCCCAGAACTCTTCCTTATTTGTGTAAGACCATGCTAAATAAGGAGTGCATCACATCACTAGGTAGTTTGACTCGACTTTTAAAGTTAATTTTTGTAAACAAATTGCTCTGTAGCGTTGGGTAGGAATTGTTGATATGTAGTTCTGTCCCTGGCAAGTGTTCATTTAGCTTGAATATATTAAGAAGTGTAAAAACATCAGCCCTTCTTACCCAAATCAACGGCAATGTTGCTTTACAAAACGTAACTTCTTGGGATTAATTATACCTACCCTCTCACTTATCGCTATCGACTATATCCGAATCAGGAGGTTCATCACCCATGTCTAGGCGTCAAAATTCACTCATTCATCGAATGCCGAGTATAGTTCAGTCAACCCTACAGTCAGCCGTCTTACTCGGTATGGTGGCGACACCAGCCGCCGCGATTAATTTGAAACTGGAACCTATTGGTTCATTCTCGACAGGAATTTTTGCGGACAGCACCGCCGAACAAACGGCGTATGATCCGATCACTCAACGGTTGTTCGTAACCAGTTCCGGTCAAAAGCAGATTAATATCCTTGATATTAGCAATCCGATGGAGCCGTCGTCGTTGTTCGATCCCATCGACGTTTCTGAATTTGGGTCACCCAACAGCGTCAGCTATAACAACGGTCGATTTGCTGTCTCTGTCACCAATGAGATGCCGCAAAATCCCGGTTTTGTGTTGTTCTTTGACTCAGAAGGGAATTCCCTACATGACCCCGTTTCGGTTGGTTCAGTCCCGGACTCACTCACCTTCACCCCAGATGGCACCAAGATTATTGTGGCTAACGAAGGGGAGTTGAGTGATGATTACTCAGATACTGATCCAGAGGGTTCTGTTAGCATCATTGACCTGACGGATTTTAGCGTAACCACGGCTAACTTTAATAATGTTTCCCTACCGTCAAACGTTCGCCTGTTTGGACCCAACGCTGATAACCCCTCTCAAAACCTGGAACCTGAATTTGTGACCGTGTCCCAGGATTCCACAAAAGCTTATGTTACCCTGCAAGAAAATAATGCGATCGCGGTGGTTGATATCGCCAGTGGTCAGGTAGAGAAAGTGATCGGGTTAGGTTTCAAAGATTATAGCGTGCCACCGAATGCCTTAGACGCCAGCGATGAAGACGGTGCGATCAATATCGCGAATTACGATAACCTGTTCGGGATGTACCAACCCGACGGGATTGCCTCCTATCTTGTAGATGGTCAAACCTATCTGGTTACCGCTAACGAAGGTGACAGCCGAGACTTTGACTTTTTTAGTGAAGAGGTGAGGGTAGGCGACTTACTGCTTGACCCAGAGGCTTTCCCCAATGCCGAAGAACTGCAAAAGGATGAAAATCTAGGTCGTTTAAAAGTGACCAATACTCTAGGGGATACAGACGGCGATGGGGACTTTGACGAACTGTATACCTTTGGCGGACGTTCATTCTCGATTTTTGATACAGACGGCGAACTCATCTTTGACAGTGGGGATGCGTTTGAACAGATTACAGCCGAGTTTCTCCCAGAGTTATTCAACTCCGACGACGAACTTAACCTATTTGATGATCGCAGTGATGATAAGGGACCTGAACCTCAAGCGGTGACGATTGCTGAACTCTTTGGTCGCACCATTGCCTTTATTGGTTTGGAACGCATCGGTGGAATTATCAGTTATGACATCACTGATCCGTTTAACCCCTTCTTCCTCGATTATGTCAACAACCGCGACTTCTCCGTTGAATTTAATTTAGATGAGGAAGGAGATCCTGATCCGACAGATGAACAGTTAGCTGCTGTTGGTGATTTGGGGCTAGAAGGGTTGCTGTTTATTGCGGCTAACGATAGTCCCAATGGTAATCCCTTGGTGGTTACTGCCAATGAAACCAGTGGCACCGTGAGTGTCTTTGAAGTTGAAAGCGTACCCGAACCCAGTTCTGTACTCGGTTTGTTACTGTTTAGTTCCTTAGGCTGGGTTGGATTAAAACGCAAGCGCCTCCACTAATACCGAGTTGCGCTCAAACGATAGGAAAAGCAGGGGGAGCTGGGGGAGCTGGGGGAGCTGGGGAAGCTGGGGAAGCAGGGGGAGCTGGGGAAGCAGGGGAAGCTGGGAAAGAATTAATTTGGGTGTAGAGACGTAGCATGCTACGTCTCTACATCTTCGGATAATCATCAATACTGATTTAGACAGAGTTAATTTATTTAATTAGGTAGAAGCGAAGAGTCACAGTAAATTGATAGGCTGAACCTAATAGAGGCATAGACACAACAATAAAGATTACATTAAGGAGAGAATTCTATGAATATTATTGCTTGGCTCGTATTAGGTCTAATTGCAGGCGCGATCGCGAAACTCATTTATCCGGGACATCAAGGCGGTGGAATCTTTGCCACCATTGGCTTAGGAATTCTCGGTGCTTTACTTGGAGGGTTTCTGGGTAAACTCTTGTTAGGCTCGTCCGGAGCCGCCGCTGCCGCTTCAGGCGCTCTGAGTATTGGCAGTATTATCTTTGCCGTTCTCGGTGCCTTGCTGTTGATCTTCATCTGGGGTTTAGTCACTCAGAAATCCGCCTAACAAAAAAATAAGATAGAAGGCAAAAGGCAGAAGGCTCTAAGGTTAATATCTGCTTTTTGCCTATTTTATAGGGGTAGGAGGAAAAGACACACTGCACGAATAAACTGATGTGCAGCAAGCCTTATGTAGTTGTCTATTCCTTCAACCCTTACGAATGACGTAGCTTGCTTCTCAAGGGTAGCGAGTATGACGAATGACAAATGACAAATGACGATCCCACCTACTTATTTCGCCAAATCTGCCAGACTGCGCCAACCGAAGCACCAACGCCCGCTAATAAACCCATTCCCATACCTTCGACCGTTTTAACCATGGGATCTTGCAACAAGCATTCATCGGTCGGTGTCGCAACACCTAAACACTGATTCAATTCTGCTTGAGCAGCAGTACCTCCCACAACCAGTCCCACCGCACTACAACTCACGACTAATAGGCAAAGGCGAATGATTTTTCTATCCATCGATAGAGATATTAGTAGATAATTTGCCCTATCCTAACCTATCCAAAGGATTATTGGAAACCTTTGGCGGCTTTCTTTTTCCGCTTGCCTTTAGACTTGGATTTGTGAACCTCAGCGACAGCCGACTCAAACAGATTGTGCAAATGCAGGGGAACGCTAGCAATTTCCGGGAGTTCCGGTTCTAGGGGTTTATGAAACTCTTGGTGAAGGGTAGGTTCTAACTCCTGCTGAAGATTAAAATCTGGACGATCTAACACTGTTTGTAATACCGTCTCCAGTTGAGTAGGATACTCCTCGGCTAGCTGTTGCCAGATAAACAGGTGAATCTGAGGATCATTTAAGTATTTGTGGACTCGTTGTTCAGCATTGGGATAAGTTTGCCAGTCTTCGGATGCTAGCATTTCTTGAAACTTGGTGTAACTGGGAAGGAACATCTGGCCCCAACGGGGATGAGAAAAAACCGTCACCTGTTCAGCGTTGCGGATATCGTCCGGTAAATCCACCTTAGGCGTCACCATGGGAGAGTTGGTGGAGTTGTCCAACATATTGCTAACCGCGTTGGCGTCTGCGCCAGCTTCTACCGCCGCTGATTTAACGTCCTCCTCATCCGTACCCGAATCTTGAATCATCTCTTTGAGGGACTTCGACGGATCGATCCCAGCCGCCGCTAGACGTTCTTGGGTCATTTTATCCCGCAGTTGAGCCAATTTTTGATTAAGCTGGTATCCAGGGAGGGTAACGCGATCGCGTCCAAAAAAGTCTACAAATGACTGATGATAGGTAGCGACAGAGTCCCAAGCCTGTTCTAACAGTTCCGGCGCATCACGGTAAAGAGCATTTTTGTAGTTATTCTTGAATTCCCCAATGGCTACGGCTAGCTTCGGCTGACTTAAGCGCCCTTTGGCAAGGATGGGACTAAAAATCATCCAGTAAGTATCGGTGACAGGGGCGAGGCGAGTGAGTAAGATTTCCCCAACCTTAAACCGCTGCATCTGTTCAATAGTGGTGGGATGAGTGGGTTTGGCGGTGTAATGCTTATCCGTTAGCCAATTTTTCAGTTCAAAGCCATCAGGGAGGATGTGGGTGAGTTCAAACAAGCCAATAAAGCTATCTCGCCATCGGTTTAACAACGTGCGATCGCGGGGTGTTAAATTAGGATGTTGTTCTAGGAACAGATCCAACGGTGTCTGATTGTCCACCTCACCCTCAGTCAAGAAGGTATCAATCACCAAGTTGCGCTGATTGATATCGTAGGGTTCTCGCGTCAACTGATCCGCCGCATAGCTTTCCAAGGCGACGGCTAACTCTCCGTCTGCTTCCAGTACGAAGTCCGTTAGGGCTTGTTTCAGATCTTTGGCTTGCTCTAGAATTGCATCCACAGAGGTTTGCTCACCGCTCAACTCTACTAGGGTACAGCAATCAAGACATGAATGCCTCTGTTATTGGGAATAAAATCAATTTAAGATTGATCCCGATCCAATATTTCGATTAAAAGATCGTTAATAATGACTCATTCTACTGACATTGCCACATTAGCCCGTTGGATGGCGGCTGACTTTAGTAACCAACAACAAGCCTTTGATAATCCGCCCTTTTATGCCCATATCCGGGTGTTTATGCGTCCCTTCCCCGCGTCACTCCTGGATGGCGTCAGTTTCTTTGTCGAACAAGCCTATGACTATCTTCTCAACGTCCCTTACCGCTTACGGGTGTTGAAATTAATGGTTGTTGGCGATCATATTGAAATTGAAAATTACACTGTTAAAGAGCCAGAAAAATTTTACGGCGCATCTCGTGATCTTAACCGCCTGCAAACCCTAACCACCGATCAACTAGATAAACTTCCGGGTTGTAATATGATTGTCGAATGGACAGGGAAAAGCTTTCAAGGACACGTTGAACCGGGCAAAGCCTGTAAGGTTTTCCGCAAAGGCAAGGAAACCTATCTGGACAGCACGTTTGAAATTGACGAAAATCAGTTTATCAGTTTAGATCGGGGACGCGATCCCGTAACCGATGAGCATATTTGGGGTTCTATTGCTGGTCCTTTTTACTTTGTCCGTCGGGCTAGTTTTGCCGATGAAGTGAAAATTTGAGCAACTGGTTAAATCTGACCTTGAATATCGCTGATGTAAAACCTGATAAATAGCTGTAGGGGCATGGCATTGTCGTGTCCTTATAGATATCAGGTTGAACTGTATCATTTAATTTCTAAAATTAACCGATCGCAAATCCCTCGACTACGATAGACAGTAGGATCTAATCCGCGATCGCACCAGCCGATCTCAGTTTTTCCACCGTTTGATGATCCACGCATCAAGACCCCAAAAACCACCCTTCCGGAGGATGCCATGACTACCGCCATTTCTCTTGTCATCACCACGTACAACCGAGAACGTTACCTCGGTGCAGCGATTGACAGCATACTGGCACAAACCTGGGGGGATTTTGAGGTAATTGTGTGGGATGATGGGTCAACGGATAGATCGGTTGCGATAGCCCAAGACTATGCTAAACGTGATCCGCGAGTTCGGGTTATCGCGGCTGAACATCAAGGACGAGGTATTTCACTGAAATGTGCGATCGCGCAAACCACAGGTTCTTATATCGGTTGGGTGGATAGCGACGATTGGTTAGCCCCCACCGCATTGGCGGAAACCGCCGCAATTCTGGATACTCAGCCAGATGTAGGGATGGTTTACACCGATTACTTAGACATTCATGAAAGCGGTAAAGTCATTGGTTACGGACAACGCTGTCGTGTTCCCTATTCTAAACAACGACTGCTGACAAACTTTATGACGTTCCACTTCCGGTTAATTCGTCGTTCTGTTTTCGATAGAGTGGGTGGAATTGATCTGCAAGCTGAATATGCAGAAGATTATGATTTGTGTCTACAGTTGTCAGAAACGACAGAAATAGCCCATATTTCCAAACCTCTCTATTATTACCGCAGCAACCCTGAGAGTCTTTCCTATCAGAATCGAGTACAACAGATTTCCCATTGTCATGCAGCCATGAGACGGGCGCTGCAACGGCGGGGATTGAGTGATCGCGTAGAAGTAGCTTTACAAACAAAAGGGACAGGCGCAACAATGCAGGCACGGTTCGCATTGAAACGCAAAACGCCGCTTCTATCCTCAACCCTGAAAATTGCTGGCTTATCTCTGGCAACTCTTTCAGGGGTAGCTATGATTGGGCAAAAAACAGTCCACGCTCAATCTATTACTATTACACCCGCTAATGATGGCACGGATACGATTGTCACTCCCTCAGGCAACCAAATCAACATCACAGGCGGTTCTCAATCGGCAGATGGCACAAATCTATTCCATAGTTTTGAAGGTTTTGGCGTTGATAGTAATCAGGTTGCTAACTTTATTTCTGAATCAACGATTAATAATATATTGGCAAAAATAATTGGGGGTGATCCCTCTATCATTAATGGACTCATTCAAGTTACAGGAGGCAACTCTAACTTATTTTTAATGAATCCGGCGGGAATAGTCTTCGGAGCCAATTCCCAACTAAACGTCTCGGCATCCTTTACCGCAACCACAGCAACTGGCATTGGCTTTAATGGAAGCTGGTTTAACGTATTTGCCAGTAATGATTATACCAACCTAGTAGGAAACCCCAATAGCTTTCGGTTTGAAACCTTACAGCCAGGAAGTATCATTAATATGGGAGACTTAGCTGTACCAGCCGCCGCGAATCTTTCCCTAATTGGGGGAACAGTTCTGAGTACGGGTACGCTGACAACCCCAGAGGGAAATATCACTATAGCCTCAGTACCAGGAACCAGTCGATTACAAATTAATCAAGCTGGACAAATCCTGAGTTTACAAATTGAACCGCCCACGAATAACCAAGGTAATCCAACACCGATTACACCTCAGATGTTACCTCAACTCCTTACAGGTAACGGTGTAGATACTAATTCAGACGTGACAGTTACTCCGGAAGGACAAGTTCAACTCACCAATTCAGGTACTGAAGTCCAAACTGGTGATGTCGCTGTTAATCAAATCAATGCTGGAACAGCTACCCTTTCAGCCCAGCAAAATCTGACTCTCATCGAGAGCCAACTTAGAACAAGTGGGGATATGAATCTCCTCGCTAACAACATAGTCTTTGTGCGTGATAGTATTGAGAATCCTTTTATTACCCAAGCGGGTGGGAATCTTTATATTCGAGGAAATCTGGGCATTGATATCTTAGCGCTGAATCATCTTTACCAGACTCCCTTTGTCAGTGGAGGTGATCTAAGTTTAGTCAGCGATGGAATTATTTCTGGAGATGCTCACTTTGCTAGTGGTGGCAGTTTTTCAATTTTAAACCTGTTGGGTAATTCAGGGGTATTTTATAGTGAACAAGATCCGATTATTAGTGCGATTGGTGATGTTGATTTCGGTGATTATACAGGGGTTTCGCTGAAAATAGAAGCGACAGGTAGTATTTCAGGAGGAAATATTACGATTACAGATGCAGACTTTACGCTCAGCGAGAGTGGAGATCCCGATAGTGATATATTAAGCAATCAACCTGCGCTGATTTTACGAGCAGGTTTGGATACATTGGACAATACTCCAAATGTTCCTATAGATGCGGGAGAAACTTCTTTCGATTCATCAGGAGAACCCTCATCCCCTGGCAATGTAACGGTTGGTGATATTGCAGTTGGTATATTTGATTTTGGTGAAGGAGTTGACCATTATGGTGGTCCAGTCATTATCGAAGCGAGTGGAAATATTACCACAGGTGCGATTGATTCCTTTAATGATGGCTCTGGTGAGTTAGATGCGGGAAGTGTCACTTTAGAGGCTGGTGGAAATATTGAAACTGAAAATATTAATTCATCTGGTTTCTTTAGTAATGGTGGGAATGTAGAGTTGCGAGCTGATGGCACGATAAAAACAGGAGCAATTAATTCCTCGACAACAGGGTTTGATCAGGTAGCAGGTTCTGTAATCTTAGAGGCAGGAGGGAATATTGAGTTTACCACTATAGATACTTCTGCGATCGGTCAAATGATATCAAATGTAACAGCAGGAGATGTCAGCATTATCGCTAGTGGAGTGGTGCAAGGAACGGGATTGCTTGCTACTAACACAACTATCTTAACGCGGGCAAGTAGTGATGACGACTTCGGTGGTACAACAATTCAAAATGGTTCTGTTGAAATCCAGCATGATGGCGGATCAGAAAATGTACCCTTCGTTGTTGGCAGTTTAACGACTAATGGTTTAGCAGGAAGTATCGATACTGGCGATAATAATTCTTTGTCTTCAGGCTCATTTCCAGTTTTACCAGAAGGCGGTGAAGCCCAGGGTACACCCAACGGTATTACTATCACGTCTGTTAATAGTCCACCCGAACTAACGCTAAATCCAACGCTACCTGACACAGAAGAAAATAAGCCTATTACGTTTACCTTTGACGATTTAAAGGCAACTCTAGAGGATGCAGATGGTGATACGAATTTGTCAATTGTCATTGATCAAATTAATGCCGGAACCTTAACCAAAAATGGAGTTACTCTAGAACCTGGAGACACAATTGAGGAAGGAGATACTCTGGGATATACACCGCCAATTGATGACATTGGTGACATTTCAGCGTTTACCATTGTAGGGAGCGATCGCGTCTCCTTCTCTGAACCACAACAGGTTAGCGTTAATGTCGTCGAGCCACCACCAACACCACCACCGACGCCAACACCGACGCCAACACCGACATCAACACTGGCGCCACCAGCAACTGATCTAATCCAAAATCAAGTCGAAGAGGAAATTGAATCATTCTCAGTAGTTCAACCCATCGCATCCAATCGCGTAAGTACCCCGATCAAAAGTGAGACAGAAGCGCGTCAAATTCTGAGTGAAATTGAACAAGCAACTGGGGAAAAACCCGCACTCATTTATGTCAGTTTTGCGCCAACCGAAATCTCAAAAAACACCAACTATATCGGATTAGAAACGAATAATACCGAGGCGTTTGATAACTACCTCAATCGCTCCGGTCCCCATGTTACAATTACTCCCCAAGAGAGTGATCAATTAGAACTGCTGATCATCTCCGCCGAGGAACCCCCGATACGGCGACGCATCGCTGGAGTAACCCGTGGACAAGTCCTAGAAGTCGCTCAGGAATTTCGCCGCAACGTCACCAATGTCAGGATTCCCCGTGACTATATCACTCCAGGACAACAACTGTATCAATGGCTTGTTGCTCCCCTAGAAGAAAATCTACAAACCCAAGAGATTGATAACCTCGCCTTCATCATGGACGAGGGATTACGTTCTTTACCTGTAGCCGCACTCCATGATGGCGAAGGATTTCTGGTTGAACGCTACAGCGTTGGTTTGATGCCCAGTCTATCACTCACCGATACTCGCTATGTGGATATCCGCAATGTTGGTGTTCTCGCCATGGGTGCCGATACATTCCAGGATCTGAATCCCTTACCTGCTGTACCCTTAGAATTATCCGCGATCGCAGGTCCCTTGTGGCAAGGGAAAGCTTTCCTTAACCAAGAGTTTACCTTAGAAAATCTCCAGAAAATCCGCTCATCTCAACCCTTTGGAATTGTTCACTTAGCCACTCATGGCGAGTTTCAATCGGGTAAGGCGTCTAACTCCTATATCCAGTTATGGAACCAGAAACTCAGATTAGATCAATTGCGGCAACTCGGATTAAACAATCCTCCCACAGAACTGTTAGTCCTCAGTGCTTGTCGCACCGCCTTAGGCGATAGAGAAGCCGAATTAGGGTTTGCTGGGTTAGCCATACAAGCTGGGGTGAAGTCCGCCTTAGGAAGCCTCTGGTATGTTAGTGATGCGGGTACTCTGGGATTCATGACTAGCTTTTATGACCATTTGCAACAAGCACCAATTAAAGCTGAAGCCCTGCGACAAACTCAACTGGCTATGATTAACGGTGAAGTACGGCTAGAGGACAAACAGCTAGTCGCTGGAGAACTTCAGATCCCCTTAAACCCCGAACTCGCCAAATTGCCAGACCAAGATTTTACCCATCCTTACTACTGGAGTGCTTTAACCCTTGTGGGTAGTCCTTGGTAGTAGTAGTGTGGCACACCTAAGCAAGATGAATTAACCCTTAGCCCAGAAACCGTAGGGGCGCACAGACGTGCGCCCGATTTAACCATAAAATCTATTCCCCAATTTTTACAGTTGGCTGACTGACCGGATAAATGCTAAGACTGATACGGTAGACTGACAAAAAAACATGGGCAGAAAAATTGTCGGAATGATTAGTAGTTATCGTGGGCTTAATCAAGCGGACTGGCTATGGGAACAAACACCAAACCCTTGTGGAATCTGGGATAACATCCAAATGCTCTCCCAAGCCCCTGAGCCTGATTTTCTGCTCATGTACCAGTATTCGTTTCCCAAACCTAGTCCCCAACTCCCCTGGTGGAAACGTTTGCTCCAAAAAAAGACCTCAAAACCCGATGTCGCTTCCCAGTTACGCGGCATTCCCAAAGAGCGGATAATCTACTTATTACGAGAACCCCCCCTGGATAAAGTGGTTCACAACCACAAGGCAAACTACGAAGCGGCAAAAAAGTATTGCGGTTATATTTCCGGACCCGATGATTTTGCTCCCACCCCTGATTATATGCCCGCGATTTGGTATCACGCCAATTCCTTCCGAGAATTAAATGAAATGATACCGCCGGAAAAAATACACCCTTGTAGTTGGATCACCTCAGGAATCGATCGCACTCCTGAACATCGTAGACGTTTAGCCTTCTTGAAGTCATTACGAGAGAGTGGGTTTGAGTTTGACCTGTATGGGCGTAGATTACCAGACTGGGCGCAGGCAAAGGGTACCCTGAAAAACAAATGGCATGGCATGGCACCGTACTACTATAATCTGGCGATCGAAAACTATGCTGGGAATGATTGGTATGTCAGCGAAAAACTCTGGGATGCTCTACTCGCCTGGTGTTTACCTGTTTACTACGGCGGTTCGGCGGCGGATAAATTACTGCCACCTGGAAGCTTTTTGCGACTCCCTAGCTTAGATGAGCAGGGCATCGCTTATATTAAAGAAGTAACCTCAACCCCAGATGCTTGGTATGAAGCCAAGGACGCGATCGCTGAAGCCCGTCAGATAATTTTGCATAAATTGAATCTGCTTAACTTCATATCTAACCTAGTGGCAAAACTCAATTAAACCTGATGAAAGAAGGAATTTATACCCTAGCTAACGATGCCGTTTATGATCAACTTGTGGCGTTGCTCAATAGTATTGAAGCCAATGCCGGTTCCGACATACCTGTGTGTGTAATTGCCTATAACAATCAGTTAGATAAAGTCCGACTAGAAGTAGCCAATCGCCAAAATGTGACCTTGCTTGAAGATACTGCCCTGTTCCAACGCTGGGAAGATTTCTCCTATCAGGTATGGAAAACCCATCCCAATGCTTTACAGGTATGGCAGGAGCAAGGAATCACCTCTAAATTCTATCGAGTGGGTGAAAATCACCGCTACTGTGCCTTTGATCCGGACAGTCCATTTGAGCGATTCATCTATCTTGATGCTGACACTTTGGTCATGAATTCGTTAGATTTCATCTTTAAACAGTTAGAGGAGAGTGATTTTGTTGTTTATGACTTTCAATACAAAGATCCGGGACATATTTACAACATAGAATCATCAATTCTATTTCAAGTATTTGATGACGTGAAAATCAAATCAGAAATATTTTGTTCTGGATTTTATGCCTCAAAGCAAAATATGTTTCCCCAAGAGAGACGAGACTGGTTGATCTCGCAGCTAGCTGCAGGAGAAGCCGAGGTACTATACTTGCGAGCGCCTAATCAGTCTGTTTTAAACTACATGAGAATGCGGTCTGATCTCTCCATTCATAATTTTGCATTAACTCTACCAGCTACTCAAAAAACGGGAAATTCTGTCACGTCTTCACATTTTACGAATAGCGACAACATACTATACGATAAAGGTACACGCTTAACGTATCTGCACTACATTGGTGTTTCCTCTAAATTGATCAAGAAAGTTTGTGCAGGTGAAAATTTAGACTTTCCCTATCGTGATATTTTTTTGCATTATCGCTACCTTCATGAACCCGAAAATTGCCCAAAATTCACCACTCGACCCAAACCCTATAATCAACCGCCTAATCTAGCGACTAAAATCTTGAGGAAACTCAAACTAACGCCCTAGATAGTTTAATCAACATAAGTCGAGGAGTTTTCAATGAGTCGTGGAATTTATATTACAGCTAACGATAAAGTCATTGAGCAGACAATTGCTCTGCTCAAAAGTATCCGCTTTCATGATTCAGAGACACCGATTTGCTTAATTCCTTATGATGATAACTATCAAACCATTGCTAAAATTTCACAAGACTCCTATCAGGTAGAAATCTATCAAGACTTAGACTTTATCGAACGTCTATCCAATCAGTTATACGAAATATTTGGCAAAGGATTTTTTGCTCGACCCAATCAATTCCGTAAACAAGCTTGTTGGTTTGGTGCGTTTAATAAATTTATTTATATTGATACAGATATTGTTGTCTTTGACAAAATAATAGAAACAACCGACTATTTAGATAAGTATGATTTTATTTGCTATGACTATCAACATAGCGGTGGAATCAAAAATGTATTTACGCCAAAAGTCATAGAAGACGGTGTATTTAGCGAAAATGATATCCAGGATATGTTCAATGGCGGATTTTGGGGAGCCAAGAGAAATACGATATCGGAAGAAACACTATATCAAACCTTCAGTGAATGTGCATCACATCCGGAATACTTTGATTTTTCCCAAAAAACCTCTGATCAACCTATCATAAACTATATGATCTTGAAGCAGGTTTCCCAGCGATTTAATATCGTGCGCCGCCCCGGTGGTGCGCCAGGAAGTTGGGCGGGTAGCAAACATTTTCAGGTTCAAGATCATCACCTGATTGATCCGAATGTCAATCAACCGCTAGACTATTTACATTGGGCAGGCATTCGCATCCAGCCCGGTTGTCCCTATTGGGATATCTGGAAATATTATCGCTATCTTGGTGAACATATCCCTGATGATGAATCGTTACAAACTCCAACGCAAAAAAATCTATGGCAAAAGCTTAAAGGTAGAATAAATAGAAAACCCTAAGACATTAGAGAGAGGTAATTAGTTACCATGAGATATCCTACTTTCATAGTAGTTGGGGCGCATAAAGCGGCAACAACCTCTATTCATAATTATCTTAAGCAGCATCCTGCCATATATTTAATATCCAATAAAGGCAGTGATCGTTTGAGTCGTAAACCTTACATAAATTCACTTGAAGATGCAGGAGAATATCTTGCTCAATTAGAAGGAGCTACAACTCAAAAAGCTTTGGGTGAGGTTTCCAGTGTTTATCTTCATGGTGATGGTGTGGCTGCCAGGATTCAAAATTTATTTCCTCATGTAAAGATTATTGCCGTATTGCGAAATCCCGCTGAAAGGGCTTATTCTCATATTTTATGGGCTAGGGGAGAATATTTCACACCACAACAAATAAAGGATTTTGATTCAGTTGTTTTATCGAAATTTTTTGAAAAAGAAACATTTCGCAAGCCGGGTTTGTATTATCAAAACCTAAAAAAATATTTTGATTTGTTTGATCGAGCAAAAATACAAATTTTGTTATATGATGATATAGTCCATAAAAAACAAGTATTTTTCAAAGAACTACTTACTTTTATTGGTGTAGATTCAAATTTTGAGTTTGATTTTAAACAACGCTATCATAAAGGCAATCTAAAAATAGATGACTCTTCTAGAAAACTTTTGCAAATTGTCAAATCTCGAAATAATATAAAAAAATTTTTTAAACCTATTTTTAAACCACTTTTACCCCAAATAAAAACGTTTCTAGAAAAAAGTCAGGAAAAACCTCTACCACCTTTATCAGAACGTATCAGGACAGAAATACTCGATTTTTACCATGATGATATCATTCAATTACAGGAACTTACTGGGTTAAATTGTTCCCATTGGTTAAACGGTAAACCCACTTAAATATGAATAGCACAGAAATAATATCAAGTCCGGTGAATCGTCCATAATATAGCAATCTAGGAATATATTCAATATTCATCTATTCCTTGACTTGATTGGGCATAGACAACCAATTAGATAAATCCCTTTCAAGTAAATCTTGAAGCTTAAGGATATCATCTTTATAAATTTCAATTAGTTTCCTTTTTGCTTCTGGAGAAAGCTTAGCTTTGTAAATATTCTTCTTAATCAGTCCTGCTCTAATTTTTTGCCGAAGCTGTAGTGGCATAGCTAATTTCAGAACAGCCGCAACAGAACTCCTTAGTAAATTAGGTTTGGTTAATAGTTGATTTAAAGATTGATTTTTAGGTAGTCCACCCTTTCTTCCTTTTTTACTCATGTCTGGAATAAACTTATCATCTACTTCAATAAATTTAAACAAATCTTGCATAAACGCAATAGGATTTTGGCATAAATCATCGTACAATAAAATTTTAATAGACTGACGATTAAATCTTGTAAAATAAGGAATAATTTCCGAAAAATAAAATCCTCGTTTTACATATTTGTTATCTTCCGAAATAACTTGTTCAAAACTTCTCTTTTCAATTCCCTGACGAACATGCATTTGATAACCAGAAAATGCTCGTTCTGCTGGATCTCGCAATATAGCAAGAATTTTAACTGTCGGTATGTGCTGGTAAATCAACTGGGATGATTCAGGATAGGCATAGTAGTTTGTAGAGATTTCCCCCGTTACACTACCTTTGGGTGCATCTTGAAACAAGGAACAATAGTCTTCAACAGTAGTCACTGCTCCCCAAGGCTTGTGTTTTTCTCGCGTTTTTTCATTAATAAAAAAGAAGGTTTCTTTTTGGGGACACATATAAATTTGGGGATGTTGAGCGAGATAGTTATGTAATGAAGTTGTACCACATTTACCCGCGCCAACAATGATAAAATCAGGGAATCTATTCATAATAGGATAAGAATCTAAAAATAGTTGATTTATCTACAAAATATAAGGTTAATCCTAATCAGCTAACTGAATTGATTTTTTTACTTTGACTGTGAGTGAGATTTAGAATTTTTTTCAATACGCTATCCTAATCACTATTTAGCTGTTAAGAACCAGCTTGCCACGCTGAATCGAAAAAGTCTCGCTCACACAGCATAGCATAGCGATAGCTGGATTTTACAGGGGCTGAGAGTGGGGCGTATTGATCTGTTAACCGCTCTAATTGCTGCGCTAACTGCTCAAAGCCTGGATTACTATACGTGCGAATCCAATCCGTATAGGTGTGTTCTGGAATACCATCCTTGGCTAATTCTTGACCCAAAAAGGCATACAAGCGCATACAGGGCGTCATCGCCACTGTAATTAAACCAATCTCACTTCCCCAAGCTGTTGCCAACAAGAAGTCAGTATAACACCGCGTCGCTATGGCGGGTTCAATTTGGTGCAAGCTGACTTCCCAAGCTGTGGCATAATTCTGATGCAGATGCAGTTCTTCGAGAACACTGCCAGCGAGAGTATGAAACGTGTTAAATCCTTCCCAGTCAGGACATTTAGCGGCGGCTATACTATAAGCGCGAGAAAACGCTTCTAAGAAAAAAGCATCTTGACCAACATAGTAAGCAAATTTCTGGCGATCCAGTGTCCCTGTGGCGATACCTTGGACAAAAGGGTGCGCGAGGCACTCCTGTGCCAAGTCTTGGTTAGATTGCCATAAATCGCTGCTAAGTGTCATAGCGCTTGTTTATTGCCATGGACTCAAATTTTGTTCGGGAAAAGTTGGCAGTTGTAAGACTGAAGGGATCGGTGTTTTGTCAAATCCACCGTCTACTGATAGATACACTGAGAATGTAACCGCGATCGCTAGCAGTAGTCTTTCTAGCATAACCCACTCCTCTGATTGTCGCTCTTGTGAGCTGTCAACTGCCAGTATCTTCTCACTATCTGTGATTTTAATTAAAGGGCGGGTGATGCAAACCGTTAATTTTTGGTGACGATAGTCTAAGCTTTAAGTGATAGGAGTCATAGATTCTAGAGTTTCGGGTTGAGTCATCACAGTTAGCCATCCTAAAAAAAGTCAAAAGTTATGCCATGACATTTAAAGTCTTTCCTCCTCTCATCCTGTTTGCCTCTCTCTGGCTACACCCCTCAGCGCAGGCGTTCAATCCAGCACACCTAGAACAATTGCGACAAACAGGTAGCTGCGTTGAGTGTGATTTGAGTGGGGTACAATTGGCTGATGCTCTCTTGAGCAATACGAATTTGAAGGGGGCTAATCTGGCTGGTGCTAATCTTATCCGTGCTGATTTAAGACGTGCAAATCTGGAGTATGCCAACCTGAGTGGTGCGAGTCTGGTTTCTGCGAATCTTACGGATGCGAAGTTAACTGGAGCTAATCTGATTGTGGCAGCATTAATCGGTGCGAATCTAACTCGTGCGAATCTGGCTGGCGCTGGATTAAGTCTAGCTAAACTAGCGAATACTAATCTAGTTGGTGCCAATTTAAGCCTTGCTGAACTAAGGGCGGCGGATTTAAGTAATGCGAATTTGACCGCTGCTGATTTGAGTGGTGCTGACTTGAGAGAGGCAGACTTGGATAATACTATCCTCAATAACGCTAAACTTAGCTACGCTATTATGCCTGATGGCACTTTATTACCTTAATTTATGAATTGTTAATTGTTGATTGTTCCCTATTCATCATTCAAATGTTTAATTATTTATCAAATTTACGACGTTTTCTGTATAGTGGGATCATTGTCGCTGGCATCTGGTCTTATAGCTTGGCTGCTAACGCCTCAGAATCCGTCGTCTTAAAATATCGTTTTCTGCGAGAGACGATATCGGTTCCCGAACTTTCGACATTTGCCCAAACCGGTGAGTTATCACGTTCTCTACAAGCGTATCTGGATTTGGCTGGGAAGCAACCTGAAGAACTGCAGACGACTTTAACCAAACCCATTGCAGTCAATGGGATTATGTTGTCTCGGATTCTCAACACTCCTGTGGGAGAAGTAATGCTTGATCAAGTGAGTGAGGTGATTCATACTCCGACTAACCGGGCAAATCGCCAGTCTTTGCGATCTGCCTTAGTGATCTCGGCGCTTAATGATAATCAAATCACCCTGATCGAAATCCTGGAAAACTACCCAACCGCCGATGTTCATGTTGAAGGCGATCGCTTAGCGGATATCCTCCAACAGATTACCCGCCTGAGTGAGGGTTTGCCTCAGATTTTTTAATAAGCCAGAGTCTCTAGGGTATCCCGCAAATACCGACGCACCCGATGCTCCAAGCTGCGATCTTGAAGGTGATGGGCGGCGGGATGCTCCATCTGCCAGCGTTGAAATCCAGAACTGGCTGCGATCGCTTCTTTGAGATTGTCCCAAACTGGACTATCTGGGGAAATTTGGTTGGATTCGGATACAGTTGTGCTTTTCATATACCTTTATCGTGTTCTAAACAAAATGAGTCAGTAGCAATTCTTAACTGTTATTTTTATTTTTTAACCTTATTTTCAGAATAACGGAGCTGCGTTGTTTAAATTGTTACATTTGCAACAACTGATTGCCAACCTACCCAAATTTTTGGGACATCGGTCAAGAAACCGGGTTTCTGGGGGTGAAAGGTTGATATAGAGTTGTCATCCTCAATCCACTTGTTCAGGGGACGATTCAGCCGAGGAAGACTCTGGGGCGATCGCAGGTAAAATTTGTTTGACCCGAAACCCTGGTACTGTAAAGTTTTCCGGTATTTTTTCGACGGGATAAGGTTGAGTTGCTGCCCACTCCGTCTCGCTCGTGAATATAACTTGAACCACACTCAAAGGCACCTGCAAAAATAAGTGGCTTGCCAGAAACCCAACTCCTGCCAAAGCCAATCCAGCGATGTGCCATTGAACTGTCCAGGGAACGACCCCTGCAGCTAAAGGAGCGATGCTATAAATTTGCCACAGTACCCATACCATAAAACCTGCTGCCATAATCGTTAGCAGCGGGTTGGTTTTCCGGTCAAATAAGCTCAACAGTCGCCGCTGGGATTCCGTTAAGCGATCGGGTTTCAGAGCCACCACGAGCAGACTAAAAATGTCAAAGGGGCGGGTCAATTGCATCCACAAAACTGGTGCGATGCCGATAACTGCCACAATTAAGAGTTCTAGCCAGATAGGTAACAGGGGTTCACCCGTTGCCAGTCCTAGCGCGACAACCCCTAACGTTAGGGGCAGTGCGGCTAAACCCGCTAAATGTATCCACAAGAACGGTTCAGACCAAAAAGAACGCATTGGGTTGTCCTTTATCTTTTGTCATTAGTCCTTAGTCATTAACCAAGGACTAATCACATATCATCTAAGTCGCTGATAGAGTCCGGCGCTTGCTCACCATCTTATAGGTTTCGATGATGTCACCTTCAGTCCAATCATTGAATCTATCAATACGAATACCGCATTCAAATCCGGCATTGACCTCTTTGACATCATCCTTCATCCGCTTCAGCGAATCAAGCACTCCTTCGTAGATCATTTGACCCCGACGTTGCACTCGGATCTTGCAGTTCCGCACTGCTTTGCCTGACTGCACGTAGCAACCTGCCACCGCACCACGACCGACGGGGAAGACAGCTCGGACTTCCACTTGACCTAAGGGTTCTTCCACCAATTCTGGCTCCAGTAACCCTTCCATCGCCGCTTGAATGTCATCCAAGAGATTATAGATGATGTTGTATTCGCGCACATCAACACTCTCTTGTTCAGCAGCAGAACGAGCGCCGTGAGCCAAAGTGGTATTAAAGCCAATGATTACCGCACCACTAGCCGCCGCTAAGTCAACATCGGTTTCGGTGACTTCTCCAGCCGTCGCTAATAGGACTCGGATTTGAACTTCATTTTGGGGTAACTGTTTGAGTGAACCCAGAATGGCTTCAACCGAACCTTGTACATCTGCCTTCAGGATCAAGTTGAGTTCTTTGAGTTCCCCTTCTTGAGCTTTGGCAGAGAGGCTATTCAGGCTGACTCGACGGGACGACATCACCTGTTGCAGACGAGATTCTCGCTGTTCTTGGCTTCTCGTATCCGCAACGGCGCGAGCTTCTTTTTCTTGTTCAAATACGTCAAACTCATCACCAGCAGCCGGGACATCGCTTAAACCCAATACCTCTACGGCAAAGGAGGGTGCTGCCTCGTCTACTCGTTTGCCTCGGTCATCGATCATGGCTCGTACTTTACCGAAGACCGATCCTGCAACTAGAGTATCACCCACCCGCAGCGTGCCATTTTGCACCAACAATGTGGCAACTGGACCTCTTGATTTATCCAGGTTGGCTTCAATAACCGTACCTTTGGCTACTCGGGCGGGGTTAGCGGAGAGTTCTTCAATGTCAGAAACGAGCAGGATCATTTCCAGGAGCGTATCCAAGTTTTCTTTTTGGATCGCACTCACTGGCACCATGATCGTGTCACCGCCCCATTCTTCTGGGACTAATCCATGTTCCATTAACTCCTGCTTCACTCGGTCAGGTTGTGCCCCTTCCTTATCGATTTTGTTAACGGCAACCACAATCGGCACCTCTGCGGCTTTAGCATGGCTGATCGCTTCTCGGGTTTGCGGTTGCACCCCATCATCGGCAGCGACGACCAAAATAGCAATATCGGTCACTCGCGCTCCCCGCGCCCGCATCGCGGTAAAGGCTTCGTGACCTGGAGTATCCAGAAAGACCACCTGTTGGACTTTATCTTCATGCTCCACATCGACATGGTAAGCACCGATGTGCTGGGTAATTCCTCCCGCTTCGCCTTGTGCCACTTTGGTTTCGCGAATGGCATCCAGCAGCGTAGTTTTACCGTGATCGACGTGACCCATGATTGTGACTACAGGTGGACGTCGAACCAGGTATTCCAAGTCAGCCGCATCCAGCATTTCGGTTTTAGCGGCTTCTGATTCAGCTTCTTCTGTCTGAACATCAACGCCAAGTTCTTCAGCAACCATTTGAGCGGTGTGCAGATCCAGGGTTTGGGTGATATTCACTGCCAGTCCCTTGAAGAATAGCTGCTTAATCACTTCTGTTTCGGCAAGGTTCAGCTTATTCGCCAGTTCTCGAACGGTTAGCGAATCGTTTAAGACAATTTGCTCAGGACGTTCAGCGACTTCTTGCTTTTCACGACGGCGATCGCGACTTTCTGGTTTACTGCCGGTTTTAACTTCTGGCTTTTTCCTAACCTGACTGGCTGCCGTTGGTGGGGGAGTCTGTCCCGTTTGAGATTTAGGTTTAGGAGGACGAGCGACCGACATACTGACTGCCGCAGGGGTGTCAGCTGTTTGGTAGTCACCATCAAACTCTTCCTCATCTTCTTCGATCAGTTTAGGTCGCCGCTTGAGCTTAGCCGCTTTTCCGGGTTTAGCTCCTTCCCGATCTTCTTCTTCATCAATCCATTCACGTTTCTTCGACTGACGTGGCGGCGTGGGTCGTTTGGCTTTAAGATTTTTAAGTTCCGGCGGTTCCAGAAGGGTTTCTACGCCCTCCTCAACCTCCTCCTGCTTCTGTTCCTGAGAATCCGAATCGATAGCCGCCACTTCAGGACTCTCACCCGGACGAGTCGGTCGGGAGCGTTTGGGGGGAGATTGAAGTTTAGGAACAGGCTGAGCCGGAGGTTTCGGATGAGCTGGGGCGGGAGATTTAGCCGGAGTTTGAACCGGAGTTGGCGGTTCAGGAGAACTCGTCGATTCAGGCGGCTGAGAACGGTCATCCGACTCTGATGGAGTCTCGTCCGATCGCTCGCGCTTCAATTTCGGTCGTTCGACCTGGGTGGGTTGACTGGGTTTCGGTGACGCTGGTCGAACGGGGGGTTGGATAAGTTTGGGTTTGGCTTCCACTTCAGCTTTAGTATCGTTCTCCTGTGACCCTTGAGATGGAGTTGGTGTTTCTGTTTCTGTTTCTGACTCAGAATCGTCCTCCTGCAAATTCACTGGTGTCGTCGGTCGATTAAGCTGGGCGGGTGGACGCGGTGGATTCACAGTCGGCTTGACGGGGGGTTGAGAAGACTTTGACCCAGATTCTGATCCCTGGGAAGAGCTAAAACTGGAACGAGGCTTAGGTTTAACGCTCAAAATTTGCTGTTTGCGCTGATTATTATTGTTAGAGCGTCCATCTGCATGGTTAGCAGATGCTGAGGTTGTTTGGTCACGACCTTTGAGGCTAGTGATCCCCTCAGCATATTTTTCCGCCGCCGCTCTGATTCGCTCAGCTTCAGATTCTGTAATCGTGCTACTGTGACTTTTGACTGCAATATGAAGTCCTTCGCAAATATTCAAAATGTCCTTGTTGTCCAAATTCAATTCCCGTGATAATTCGTAAATTCTGACTTTGCCGTTGTTCATCCACTATTCCCCCGTCGTACATATTGTTACACCATAACTAAATGATTGAAAGCGTGCGTGGTCATTGGTTTCCGTGCCGGATTGGCTTAAATCAATAAGGTGTCTTTAAGAGTCTACTCGATAACTCACCAATAACTCATGTTACACAGGCGATCATTGATTGACTGTAAGCCAGTTGGATATCTCTACACTCTTAATCAGAGCCTGGATAGTTAACTTACACAAATCTTAACAAAACTAGATAGATTTTCTAGATCCCTAGATCCTCAGTCTCTTCCTCAGGTAGGAGTTGTTAACTTGATCAGGGTCAGACTCACCTCCGAACACCATTAGTAATGGTACTCCTTTACCATCCTAGCGATTGCTTAGGTTCATTGAGAGCCTTGCTGGAGTTTTTTGGATGCATTGGCTCAATCGCTGCTGCGTTGGATGCTCCAGGGACAAGGCTCTAAACGTTGCCATAATCGTTGATAAATTTCGTCGGGAACCGATGCCCTCAGCGCTCGTCCCAATCGATTTTTTTTCTGAGCAGCCGCCAGACAACTCGCTTGAGGACAGATATAAGCCGAACGTCCCATGCCCTGATCTAATTTTACCTGTCGCGATGGATGGATTCGCACAACTCGCCATAATACTTGTTTTTGAGCCACTCGGCGACAACTTAGGCAACGTCGGTAATTGGGTTCCATAAGATTCGGACAATGATTTTGGTGTAGGCTCCCATGAGTTTGCTGTTCACGGCATAACCTATCTCGGTAAACGAGGTGAGGACAGTGAGGAGGGTGTCTTGAGCAACGGCGTACACCAGCCTCCATGAAAATCTCTCCCCGTTCCCTCTTGATCAAGTTAGGTGCAAGAGTTCAACGCCCTTAAGGAATCTACCACCTTACTTTGATCCTCCTAAGATTAGGACAAAATATCCTCCTCTTCCTCGTCTTCAGCAAATTCTTCCTCGTCTTCAGCAAATTCCTCCTCGTCTTCAGCAAATTCCTCCTCGGCTAGAGATTGAGGATTTGTCACCTTTGCCTCTAACTCGGCTGGTGAGGAAGTTTCTCTCTCTAGTTGCTCCTCATCCTCTTCTTCATCAGCGAGTTCGGCTTCCCTCTGTGCGATCACGGCTTGTAACTCCTGCATTTTCTGGTGTTCAGCTTCGTAGTCGTACTTGGCGATATCTTTAATATCAATCTTCCAACCTGTGAGACGAGCTGCTAGGCGAACATTCTGTCCCTCTTTGCCAATAGCTAAACTTAGCTGATCTTCCGCGACCAAAATGTGAGCCTGACGCCCTTCTGGATTCACCAATAAGACTTCCTCTACTCGTGCGGGACTCAGAGCATTAGCTATATAGGTAGCGGGATCAGGGGACCAGCGAATCACATCTATTTTTTCGCCACGCAATTCATTAACGACCACTTGAATGCGCGATCCCCTAGCGCCGATACAAGCCCCAACGGGATCAACATCCCGCTCTAGGGTATCCACGGCAATTTTAGTCCGAGGTCCGACATGACGCGACGGTGGATTAGCTTCTCGCGCCACCGCCACAATTCGCACGACTTCATCTTCGATTTCTGGGACTTCATTGGCAAATAGATAGACCACTAAACCAGCCGAAGCTCGCGAAACCACAAGCTGGGGTCCACGGTGAGGACCTTCACGCACTTTTTTGAGAAAAACCTTAAAGGTACTGCCAATGCGATAGGTATCGTTGGGTAATTGTTCGCGCTTGGGCAGTTCAGCTTCCACTTCCGGCTGACCAAAGCCACTGCTAATCGCCATGATCACCGATTGCCGCTCAAATCGTAGCACTCTGGCTTGGAGAACCGTTCCTTCTAACTCTTCAAATTCTTCTTGGATCAACTTGCGCTGTTGATCCCGTAGTTTTTGGGAGAGTACCTGCTTGGTTTGAATAGCTGCCATTCGACCAAAATCACGTTGATCTGGGGTAACATCCAGAACCACCGAGTCACCTAATTGTGCCTCTGATGCGACTTCTTGAACTTCTTTGAGGGAAATATGATGATCGGTGTTGCCAACTTCCTCAACAATGGTTTTGGTACAAAGAATGCGGAATCCTTCTTCTTCGATATCTAAATCGACTTCAAAGTTGTTAAAGTACTCATCATCAAAATGAGGTCGCTCCATGCGTTGCGCTCGACGATAGCGCTCATAGCCTTTGATCAGTGCTTCTCTCAGTGCCTGTTGAACTGCTGATTTAGGTAAATTATGGCTTTGAGAGATCTCTTCGATCATCTTTTTTAGTCCCGGCAGATTAACGATAGACATAGGCAAATCTCCATAAACTGTTTATTAGGGGTCGTGAACAACAGAACCCATGCTCAATGACTAAATTCCATAAGATCTAAACAGGTTTAACCCTGCTCATCGAACTGTACTTTAGTCACTTGATCGCGAGGAATGGCGATCGCCCGTCCTTTTTGGTTGATATATACACGGGTATCATCCCGGCGAATTAATTTCCCTCGCCATTCTTTATGTCCTTGGTCAGGTTCAGTGGTGTTGACCACCACGGAAAATCCTTTAAATGCGATGAAGTCTCGGTCTGTCGTTAGCTCTTGCGAGATCCCAGGACTAGAAATTTCCAAAACGTAGGCATCTGGAATCAGATCCACGGCATCTAATTCAGCTTCTAAAGCCCGACTCATGCGTTCACAGTCATCTAAACCCGTATCGCCGTCGCGGTTGCGGATATCTACCCGAAGTACAGGGGGACGTCTGTTCGTGTGAAACACCGCCCCAACCAACTCCAATCCCAATTTTTCGGCTACTGGGGTTGCCAAATCGATTAGTTGTGGAATCAGGGGATGAGTCATAGAAAAACTTCAACAAAAAAAGTGGGTTCAACCCACCTCCAGGTAAAATTTCTGCCAAGAAGCTTAGCGACGATTGACACAATCTCTACCCTGCTTGTGTACTTGGGAATCGTTTTATAGCTTCCCCAGACTCCGACATCAGGATAGAGTAACTTCCGTTGCTATGTTAGAGTTTAGCGCAATCTTTGCAGGTTGTGGGATCAGGTGACCACAAGCAAAGGGGGGTTACGCTGGAGTATTGACCCTTCACGACCTTCGAGGGCATAGTTTTAAGTTAACCTCTACCTCCCTCATCTCCCTTATCTCCCTCATCTTTATCAACTACACCTGTCGCTTTTGACGAATTGCCCGGGTTTGGTCAAGAATGTCCTCTAAGTCCTCTTGGGACAAACGTTCGACGTAATTAACTTTGACTTCCTCTAAGAAGGCGTTGAGCAAGTATTGAATTTCATCTAAGGTTTTCTGGGTCTGCATTTGAGAGCCATAAGCTTCGCCCAGATGACTAATTAAGCGTTGCAGAATTTGATCCCCGACTGGATCATCTGCGATCGCGGCGTCTAATCCATTGTAAAGCGCTTGGGTAATTTGGTGTACCAGTCGTTCGGTTAACTGATTGCGAATTGTTTCTACACCTGGTACTTTCTCTAGTCCCTGATAGGCTTGAGACTGATTCAAAATTTTGTCCACGTTATGCCGTAGCAAGTCTTCTAAATCGGTACGGATAGCAGGAAGAACTTGCTCAACAGTCATCTGCACCATAATCTTAGTCAGTGCTGCGACTTCGTCGGTTTCGTTGAGATCGATGTAGGGGCGAACTTCCCGTTGCTGAAGAAAATTGGCTATTTCCCCTTGGCGAATGGAAGATTGGAGTTCGTTAATAATCTGAATCACTACCACTTGGGTCATGTCGCCAGCGATTTCAGCCACAAATCCTTCACGCGCTTGTTTTTGAATTGCACTCAAATCGATTAACCTTGCCTGATCCAGCCGAATCGTCACCGGGATGATCCGCAGCCAGCGCCACAGAGGAATCAACAGAAAGATATCATACCAACGCCATAACATAGCATCCAGCCAACTGACCCCCTGGCGACGGCGACTGATTAACCAAGTACGTGCCAAAAAGTCTGTCAAAAACGCTAGAAAAAAAAAGGAATCGATGAATCCAAAATAATCGACAAAATCCCCTGTTTCTCCAATAGGACGGTAGTAGTTCGCTGCCATAAGAGGACGAATCTCATCATTAAAAAATTGGAGTTCATCCTCGGGTTCTCTAGCGGTTAAGTTTTCTAAACTCCAAAACTGTCTAAATGATTCTTTCGCTGAATCCTCTTCAGTGGCAATATGCTCTCGCATCTTATTCTTGATTTTTTCCAGATCTCCCGTCTTATCAGCGAGTTGGAAGGGATTTGTCTCAATCATTTCTACGCTGCGTTGGCGCAGATCTTCCAGGATTTGGGCAACTTCAGGAGATTGTAAGCTTCTCAGTTTAGTTCTTAAGTTGGTTGCATCAATCTCTGCTTCTAGTTCATTAACTTTTTCCAAATATTGATCTGTGTCTCGGTAGGGTTCAATACCTTTAATTGGGTCATACCACTGTGTAATCGGAGGTAGAGGAACCTCTAAGGGCAAACCGGGAAAACTAACCGGGCCGATGTCAAAACTAAATAACTGGACTTCCCCATGTAGCCAAAAATCTCGCAGAGGCAGGTAGGTCAAGTCAAATAAGACTAAGAAGTAGTTGAACGAAGCCAAAAGCGCCATCACACGTTCAAACCAAAGGGCGCGACGGACTTTACGTTTACTTTTGCTTGGGGTAAGTCTTTGAATGGATGACATATTTTTTCAGGCTAGATCAGCGCCAAGTTTGGCTATAAATAATCAGTCTTTATCGTCAAACTGGGACTGAGCAGAAGGGATTCAGTTAAAGTGCTTACTAGAACTATCAATCCTATGAGTGATAGGGTTCACTGTCAAACTAGGTTAGCGGGGCGGTTGTAGACGATCTAAACGATACATGTAGTCGCGGGAGGGCTTTCCGAGACTTAAAACGGACAAAAACGGACAGGGAGCGCGGTTAAGACTCGCTTTGAGGCAGTGTGTGTAGAGCTGTCAACCTCCCAAAAGCGACCACCCCTAAAAAGGTGGCGTGGTGAGGATGTCAAGCACCATTGTAGAGACGTTGCATGCAACGTCTCTACATAAATGATGTGTCCTAACAGCTATGGCGGTTGCTATAACTATGGAAAGACACGACCGGGATGAGTCATGGGGGCGCTGGGATTGTTGTAGATATCCCATTCCTCAATACCCCGATCGCGCAGAATGGTTTCGGCTTGCTGAATTTGCTCATCCGTTCCCTGAACCAACACCAGATAATCCCCATGAGACAGGCGATCGCTATATTTTTTGGCTTGCTCTTCGGGAACGCCTAAGTTCGCAAGTATACCGACCAAACCACCAGCAGCCGCACCAATAGCTCCTCCGCCTAATGCAGACGCGATCGCGGCGGCTTCGCCTCCAACAAATACCACGGGACCCACACCAGGAACCGCTACGGTGACTAACCCAACCAGTAATCCGGTTAATCCGCCCAAGACACCCCCAGCTACAGTCCCTGTGGCTGCATCTTTGGCTTTTTCATGACTCACGGGATCGGTGACTCTCACCCCAGACACCTGATCGGGATGTTCGGCGTCTTTGACAATCACTGAAACGAGGTTCATGTCAAATCCAGCCGCTTTTAACCCATCGAGAGCCTTTTTTAAATTTTGCTCATAAGAAAAGACACCAATCGCTCGCTGATTTTGCCTTACAGGTGTTGGTTCTGTTGGTGGTGGAGTAACCGAAGTTACACCCGTCGGCGTTGCACCCAAAGGTTCACCAAAGGGTCCTGTGTACGCCGCGCCAAGGGGTGTAGGAGATCCCACTGGAGCCGCCGTTGGGTGAGTGTAGCCGGGAGCGGGAGTATTCACCTCAGGACGGTTATAACTTCTCCACTCTTGAATTCCTTGAGGTTTCAGGATAGAAGCCGCACGGCTGATTTCCTCTGATGTGCCATCCACTAGGATTAAATAATGTCCTTTTTCTAAGCGATCTTGGTAAAGTTTAGCTTCGGCTTCGGGAACTTCCAAGCCAAGTAACGCCCCAAATAAGCCGCCAGCCGCGCTACCAACCGCCCCACCCAAGAGCGTATTACCAATCACCGAAGCCGCTGCACCGCCGACTAAAATGGGTCCAACTCCAGGAAGCGCGATCGCACCCAATGTACCAATTAAACCGACGATACCTCCTGTCACTCCCCCCGCAACTGCACCAGCCGCCGCACCTTCACCCGCTTCATTTTCGGTATCGTCTTGCACTTGAACACCAGCAATTTGCTCCTCATCCCGGGCAATGACTGATACTTGGTTCATGGGAAAATTGGCATCTCTCAGATGTTTTAGAGCATCTTCGGTAGCTTGTCGTGTCGGAAAGACCCCCACACCGCGTTGATATTGACCTAATGTCATAGTATCCGCCTCCATCTATCTATAGGTTTTCACCCTGATACCCCTATTTCTACATTTCTCTGGCAGACATTCATCAATCGTGCGAGATAACCATTCCACGGAAATTGCGACTCAGGGGTTCGGTTCTACGACCCCAGAGAGATGACGACTGCCAGTATCCTCATAGATAGACAAGTAGAATTGGCAGTTCATGGGGATAGATAGTGGTGCAAAAGTGGTTGTTACCAAACATCAGCGAAGTTTTAGCTCAGAATACGCAGATTGGAAAGCACAATCCGGTCGAATCGCAGGTTGAATCGACAACGGTTGTCATGGATAAGGGACAGCGCAGTGCGGCGAGTCAGCGGATGAGAGACGAAAGGAGATCGCAGCGAGAATGGCAAAGTGCGATCGCGTCTCTGGAACAGTTACTCTTACAAGTCCTTTGCCAACAGGATCAAGGCGACAACTCAGCATCTCTAAATGGGTTAGTTTTAGCCGGTCCTGCACCTGTTTTAAGCCACTCTGATCTGCTTTCTCATTTTCAAACGGGGGTATTTACCACTGAAACAGTAAACCCCTGGAGTTTTATGCCCTTTCAATTGCCTCCAGCTCAACCAGAAAAAGCTCAAGGTACGGTTAATACGACGTATGAACTCCGTTTATTTCCGGCTGACTCATTAACTGAGGAGCAGTTTTGCTTAGTCTTCAACCGTGGCTTTAGTTTAGTTATGGCGGCGGGAGACGATCCCAATGGTGTACCTGGATTTCGCTTCTCCTTTGATCCAGAGGATGTGCAAAAAGCTTGGGCGTCTCTTTATCCTCGATTATTATTAGCCAATCCCCATCAACTGAGTTATTTAGATACATTAGTTAAGCAGTTTGCGCCTCAGCCTCCCGATTATAAAATTGTTATGCAATTTGGGCGTCAGTTGCTGCAAAATATGCCGGAATATTCTGTAGAAACGCAGAATGAAACCATAGCAGTAACACCAATTAATTCAGTTACTCAAGTCTCTACAGATCCGGCGTACAGTGAGACAATTGAAGACCGGGATTGGCAACCCTTAGCCAAGTCAGAAACCCGGGTTAATCATCGAGTGTCCCAACTCCGTGAATCCGCCCCGGATGTGGAACTTCTGCAAGCTTTAACTCATGAAGTTCGCACACCCCTAACGACGATTCGCACGTTAACTAAATTATTATTAAAACGTAAAGATCTAGCACCAGAAGTGATTCGGCGTCTGGAAATCATAGATCATGAATGTACAGAACAGATTAACCGCATGGAGTTAATTTTTAGAGCCGTTGAATTAGAAACAAAAGCGGTGAAAGAAACCCCGGTTAATCTCACATCAATGTCATTGGCTCAAATTTTCCAGACTAGTATTCCCCACTGGCAAAAGCAGGCACAGCGGCGTAATGTCAGCTTAGATGTCGTATTGCCGCAAAATCTGCCCACGGTGGTGAGTAATCCTTCGATGTTAGATCAGGTGTTGACGGGTTTAGTGGAGAATTTTACCCGTACCTTACCCGCCGGCGGTCATATTCAGGTGCAGGTCACTCCCGCTGGAGACCAGTTAAAATTGCAATTTCAGTCCCAGCCTAACCCAGACAATTCAGGTAATTTGGATAAGTTTGGACAGTCAACCTGTCAGACGTTAAAGTCAATTGGTCAGTTATTAATGTTTCAGCCAGAAACAGGCAGTCTTAGTTTGAATCTCAACGTGACCAAGCATTTGTTCCAAGCCTTGGGCGGTAAACTAATTGTGCGTCAGCGACCGCAAACTGGGGAAGTGATGACAATATTTTTGCCTTTGGAAGTTAGGAATAATAGCAGTAATCAAGAGGGAATATTGGTGTAGCAGTCTCACCAACAGCTAGGGGTTTGGTTAAACCCCTGGCTAATGGCAAATGACGAATACATAAAATAGATGTGATCCAAATAGTGCAATATCTGAATACTATGATGCTCAAAAAACTATCCTTAAATCACCCCTGGCAAAATCAATGGCTTCGCCGATGCTTAACCGCAATCATTGGACTAATTCTAGGAATTAACCTAGTATGCTTCCCAGCGATCGCGGCGACTCCAGCCATAGAGGTTAACGTGAGTTTAGGCAATTCAGCCGATGAATTAAAGTTCTTCCCTAACCAATTTGAGTTTGTCGCAGGTAAACGCTATAAACTGTTGCTGGATAATCCTAGTCCCCAAAAGCACTACTTTACCGCCAAAGACTTTGCTGATGCGAGTTGGACTCAAAAAGTTGAAGCCGCCAAAGTCGAAGTTAAAGGAGCAATCCATGAACTGGAACTGAAACCCGGTGGCGAGGCTGAGTGGGTATTTGTGCCAATGAAACCCGGAACCTACGAACTTCATTGTTCAATTCCTGGACATACAGAAGCAGGTATGGTAGGAGAAATTACCATAAAACCTTAATAACTTGGTTAAAAAAGGCGATCGCACGTTGGTTAACTATTCCTAAGATGAGTGAAGTGCGATCGCATCAGACGGGGTATGATTGAGACTATTTTCTGCCAACAATCCCCTAGACGCGATCGGCGGAATAAGGAAATAATAAGGAGAGTCTGCTCCCTCAGCTCCCAGACGTAGCATGCTACGTCTCTACATTGCTTCCCCAGCTCCCCCTCCCACCACAAAACTTATTCAGCAGCCCCTATTTATCCTCACTTTGAGACTGACGAATGGGAATCTCAATCCAAAATCCAGTTCCTTCTCCTGGCTGAGAGCTGCATTTAAACATTCCTCCATGTTTTTCCACGATAATTTGATAACTAATTGAAAGCCCTAAACCCGTTCCTTTACCAATCGGCTTGGTTGTAAAAAAGGGATCGAAAATTTGTGATTGAAGTTCTGGGCTAATTCCTGAACCACTATCAGCAATCTGAATGATGATATGAGTTGGAGATGAGCCTTGATTTTTCTCTATTTGTGTGGTGTTATTCGGACTATATTGGTTCTCACTAGTCTTAGATTGAACAGTTGTGGAAATCGTAATCCTCTGGTTATCTGGATCACAGTCTTCTAACGCATCGATCGCGTTGCTCAAAACATTCATAAAAACCTGGTTCAGTTGACTGGGATAGCATTCAACCAACGGCAACTCCCCATAATTTTTGATCACCTGAATCCCTGGATGATTGGGTTTTCCTTTCAGGCGATATTGTAAAATCAGTAGCGTACTCTCTATCCCTTCGTGGATATCTACTAATTTTTTCTCGGCTTGGTCAAGGCGGGAGAAGTTTCGCAACGACAAAACGAGCTTGCGAATCCGTTCCGATCCCATTTTCATCGACTCTAAAAGCTTGGGTAAATCTCCTTCTAAAAACTCCAAGTCGATAACATCTAACAATTCAATAATTTCTGGCTCTGGCTGAGGATGATATTTCTGGTAGGAATGAATAATATTCAGTAAATCCTGAGCATACTGACTGGTATAAACCAGGTTGCCATAAATAAAATTCACCGGATTATTAATTTCGTGAGCTACTCCCGCAATCAACTGTCCCAGACTCGACATTTTTTCGGTTTGAATCAGTTGGGCTTGAGTTTGCTTGAGATGGTGAAACGCACTTGCCAATTGTTGGGCTTGGGCTTGAGTATGGGTAAATAATTCCGCTTGCTGAATCGCCACCGCCGCTTGATCGGCTAACTTTTTTAGCAGTTTAATCTCTGAGGGAAGCCAATCTCGCCTAGCTTTACATTCTTGAGCAATTAAAAATCCCCACAGAGGTTGCTCCCATCTGGGACAAGGAAGACTATCCAGCATAATGGGTATTTCATTAGTTTGAGGATTCTCCACGCCAATGGGAACAATTAAAGCGGCTTGTACTTGACAACGTTTTAAGAACTCTTGTTGATCCGGAGTTAATCGGGCTTGAGTGACATCCTTAATCACTCCTAAATTCCCTCGCTTATACACTTGAATCTGGGCTTTCGAGAAATACTGCTGCGGATCGTCAATATCTAAAAGTGATAACCACTCCCCTGTCATCGATTCCACAATAACTTGACCGTGGGAATCATCGGTAAACCGATAAATGATCACTCGATCAGTGTTCAGCAGTTGACGAACTTCTCGTACAATCGTCTGTAGGGTGGTTTTCAGATCAAGAGTACTGCGAATTTGGTTGGTCACTCGCTGTAGCGCCCGCCCTTGCTCTAGAGATTGTTGTAACTTAGCCGTGCGTTCAGCCACTTGGCATTCTAAGTTACTATTCAGGGCTTGTACTTGAGCATAGAGTTTATATTGCTCGATCGCCATGGCAAAATGATGACCGAGTGCGATCGCTAGTTCAATGTCGTAATTCGTCCACGATTGAGCTTGATTCCATTTGACCTCTCGCCACTGTTCAAAAGATTCACGGGGACTGCGTTGTTCTTCATTGGGGTTAAACTCTCCCGCCCACAAAATTTCTTGCACCACTTGGGAGCGAAAAATACTTAGATAACCCAAGAATGAGGAGCGATAATACAAAGGCACGACTAACCAACCTCGAATCGGAGTCCCATCAAAGGCTGGAGCCAGACTCGCTAACTCTGCGACTTGATGCAAATCATTGACGATGAGTGGCTGACAACCGACGGGAGTCGAATTGGATTCGGATGAGCCATTGGCTGTGTCAACGGTTCTATCCCCTGTTACCCATTGGACGAACACAGGATGCTCTTCAATCTTCCTCGGACTGTCTTCAAATGTAGGTTGTGTGCCATATATCAGGCACTCTGCCCTCGGATTCACCTGGTCTGGGGCTATATAGAGTCTACCTCCCCCACTCGATAGAGCGCTAACCGTTTCTTGTAAAGCAGCTTGGAGTTGAATGGTGGGTAACGAATGCAGCAAGGTGGAGACACGATTAATCGTCGCTTCGATTTGATGCTGCTGACGGGTTTGGGATAAGAGATTCGACTGAGCAATGGCAATAGACACCTGATCCACCACCGATTGGACAATCTGCAATTCCCGTTGGCTAATGCTACGGGGTGTGACGTGATGAGAGACTAAAAGTCCCCAGAGTCGTTTCTGAGATCGTTGAGCCTGAATATCATAATGGACAATGGGTAAAACCATGGAAGACTGGACCCCCATTGCTCGTAAATACTTGACATGACAAGCATCTACGGGACGATAGTGAATCGGTTGCGGGGTGGAGCGATCATCGGTTTCTGAGGGTTCTAAGGGTGATAAACCAATTAGTCCCCCGGAAACATCCACAATGGAACGCAAGCGCTCGGTGAGGTACAATTGACGGGCTTGTTCGGGAATATCATCGGCGGGGAAGTTTAATCCGTTGAGAGAAGACAGTCGATTGGTGTTGACTGATTCAGCAATCACCTGTCCACCACCCGACGCATTAAAGCGGTAAACCATGACGCGATCGGTTCCTAGCAACGATCGCACTTCTGCAACTGTGGCATTTAAAATCTCTTGTAACTCTAAGGATTGGCGAATCCGATTCGTGATCCGGCGCAATAAGTCTTCTTGATCGAGTTCTGGTTGTAACACTCTCCTACTCCTATGAAACACTCTCTGATTCTGGTTTAGGGGGTAATCCAAGTGATGAATCAGAGGTTTAGCTCGATGCACCGACTTCACAAATCTGTATGAATATACTTAACTTATAGTTTAAGGATTCTGAGGGCTGAAATCAGTTTTCAGATAAAACTCAGCCGTGAGCGATCGCCCTAACCTAAACGCCCTGAGTTGTCTGTCACGCCTTTAATGGGCATACCCTCCCACCTTTTACACTCATGATCAGGATTCCCTCATGATCAGGATTCCCCTGAGACACTTTAGATGCACATCAGCGAATCAGACGGTAAATGTGATTCTACCGTTTCCTCTGAATCACCTGAAAGCGGGAGAGTACGCGCCTGTTTCAGATTTACCGATCTACGAGTTTGCAGTTCGCCTGTGCTAAATGTTGTCGGATATGTTGACGAACATTCATCAGCATTTTTCCCAAATGATTCTCACCGGTTTGATCCTCACCACACCCCCAGTAGTAATCTGTGGGAGAATCTTCAACAATCACTTCTTCTCCGGTGTTCAGCAGGATTTGCTGAATATCAGGATGGGTAAGAAACTTGGTCAAAACCCCTCGCCACATAATCTGTTGTTTTACCTGTTCCCAATCAGGACGATGATTCCGGGTGCGATCGCGTCCCAGGAGGGCGGCTTCCATTGGTGTTGACACATTTTTTATTGTCCTGATCAAGGCTTCGTCTGTCGTCCCGACGAACTTGTGCGCCTGATAGTAATGCTCAACGGTTTGCCAACACCAGCCATCGATCTGGATCGGGTGGGGAGAGAAGTTGGAAAAGCAGCCATAGGGTTCCTCAACCTTATAAAAATAAATTGTCATGGCAAAACTATCAAACTATTTCGCTGGGCAAAAAGCCTCGTCTGATGACGAGTTCCGTTTTCGGGTGCGGCGTCGGAAACCATGTCCCTGAAGCCCACCCTAGATTTAAGGGTTTAGTTATCTAGTCCTTTTTATTGGTCAATCGACGGCTGATTGACACCTAAATCTTATAGTAGCGATCACGAGGCGTTTACGAGGAGGGAGAGGGAAAGCTGGGTGAGCTGAGGAGCGGGGGAAGGGGAGAGAGCGGGGAAAAAATTTAAATTCGTGCGGATCAAGTCTGAGACGAGGGCAAAGTATGACGTGAGGTGAATCGCCAAACCCGCTAAAACAATAGCAGCCTGACCTGACTCATCTAAGGAATCTCCTCTTGCTATCACTAGCCTAAATAGAGTTGCACTGAACTACTACTCTTGAGTGGTCTTCAGTTGCATTGCTCCCAACAAGTTAATTGAGGAAATATTAGCGGCTATGGTTGGGCTGCTATTGTTAATTTGGATCGTTTCACTATCTGATGTGGCAGATATTACTGATACAAGGGAAATAAGATGGATAGTTATTTTACCTCCTGAACTCAACAGTGAAAGGAAGTGTAATATCTGTCACTGGAAGCTTTCTTGCTTGCTTCAATTTTTAATCTATCACTGTTCCGGACAATGGTGTCAAAATGATAAACTAATTTACTTTCCGTTAAAATCTGTAATGTAATGGGGAAAATGTCGAAAAAAAAAAGAGTCACTTGCGCGACTCTCTTGATTATCAGGGTGCATCTACATATCAAACTATAGCACTTTAGGGATGAGGGGTGTAACCCCCTATTTTACTCGTAAAAGCCAGGAAATAGTGCTGAAACCTAATCTATAAAAGGGTTTCATGGAAAAATGGATAAAAAAATAGCGACCATTTTGTTACAAAAATTAACTAAGATAGAAGGAATAGTCATCCAGAATCGGGAACCATGCAAACAGCTACCCCACCATCAACCCGTAAAGCTTGGGCAAACGCGATCGCTCAACCCGCCACTGAATTTCCCCTAACCCCCTTACCGATTCTCTCTGGCAGAATTCCTCAAGGGTTACGAGGTTCTCTATATCGCAATGGACCTGCCCGTCTAGAACGAGGGGGTCAACGGATGGGACATTGGTTTGATGGGGATGGCGCTATTTTAGCGGTTCATTTCACCGATGCTACAGCCACTGGGGTCTATCGCTACGTGCAAACCCCCGCCTATCAAGAAGAAGCCGCCGCCGGGACATTACTTTACCCCAACTATGGCACCAAAGCCGCAGGGCGAATCTGGGAACGGTGGGGCAAACCCGTGAAAAATAGAGCAAATACCTCTGTATTACCCCTACCGGATAAATTACTAGCCCTTTGGGAAGGCGGGAATCCTTACGCACTCGACCTGCAAACCTTAGAAACCTGGGGACGCGATCGCTTAGACTATTTAGCCGAGGGAGACTCGTTTTCTGCCCATCCCAAGTGTGATCCAGAAACGGGTGAGATATTTAACTTTGGCATCAACCTCGGACTTAATTCCAGCTTAAATCTCTACAAAAGCGACTCAACGGGCAAAATCGCCCAAAAAGGAACGATACCGCTCAAAGGCATACCCCTAGTTCATGATTTTGTCCTCGCAGGCTCTTATCTTGTCTTTTTCGTACCACCTGTACGGGTGAATCTCCTACCCGCCGCATTGGGGGTGAGTAGCTTTGGCGAGGCGATGGAATGGCGTCCCCAATTAGGAACCCAAATTTTAATCGTTGACCGAGAAACGCTTTCATTAGTCGCCCGTAGCGAAGCCGATCCTTGGTTTCAGTGGCATTTTGCCAATGGCTATGTGAATCAGCAGGGTTCAATCGTGGTCGAATTTATTCGATATCCAGATTTTGGCACAAACCAACGTCTCCAAGAAATCGCCATCGGTGAGATTCATACGATTACCAACGAGACATTATGGCAGGTTGAGATCAATCCCCAAACTGGGATGATTATCGCCGAACGGGAATTGTTAGATCGATACGTCGAGTTTCCAGTGGTTCCAGACGCGCAAGTGGGTCAAGCCTCCCGTTCTATTTATCTAGCACTGCATCGCCAAGATATGGATCACCGTCGCGAAATTTATAGTGCGATCGCACGGTTTGATTGTCAAACCCAAACCCTAATCGAAGCCGATTTGGGCAAGAATCGCTATCCATCAGAACCTATCCATGCACCTGACGCGCTAAATCCAGAACAGGGGTGGGTATTAACCGTTGTTTATGATGGGAATTCTAACCAAAGTGAAGTGTGGATCTATGACAGCGATGCTCTTGATCAAGAACCTGCCTGTCGGCTGCAATTACCGCAGGTCATTCCATTGAGTTTTCATGGCAGGTGGAAATCTGTTGGGTAAAGCTTTCATTAGTCGCTTAAGAACATAAATAACCCGCCTATAAAAAGCGGGTTAGCACGAGGTATTTTCCACTAGCTTTATTTTCAAAATGGTCTACTATCGAGGTTGACAGTCAGGAGGATCAGTTCGATTACAACCAGGGGGCGGACTTTGTTCTGTTGAAGCTAGCACTAACCTTTGCTGATTTACCAGAAAAGAGGAATCAAGTCTTCCTGGTTCAAATAGGGATAGACTAGCGAACAAAACCCAACTATAAATGTGCATTGTAGATGTCATTTGCAGCGCTTATACATTAAGACTGACGTTTTTACTTCTTTAAGGAGAGTTAAAAATTAATCTCTACAAAAAAAATTCAAATGCGTAAGTCATGTAATACTTGCTTCAGACTGTTCAATGCTTGATCCGCATAAAACTGGAAAAAATAATAAATTCTATAAATTTGACGACTAAGGGAGTCGAGCAGAAGCAACTATAGATAGAGAATAAAATTTATAGATTTCTGATAAATATTTGTTGTAATTATTGTCAGCGTCTCGCCTGAATAATAAGAAGTTGCGTTCTATCATGTCATTGGAACAGATGCTGGGCTACAGGGAGGACTTTCGGCACCATTGTAGAGACGTTGCATGCAACGTCTCTACAGAAATGATGTGTCCTAACCGCTATGGCGGTTGCTATATAAGGCAAAGTGGGCAGGTATGACTATGAAGTGTAATGTTCCGAATAAATGCTATTATACGAAATCCGCTTAAGTAATCCCTTTTATCACTTGGAGACCTTTTTCTTAGAGACGTTTGCCCTCTATCTTTTGCCTTCTGCCTTGTCCCAAGCAACAAGGGAATCGTTCATCCGGATTTAGCGATAATATTATAATATTATTCGCACCAAATTATCAGCGTAAACTCGTCTATTAAAATTCAATGGATTACAAAACAGCCCGTAACTTTGTGATTAATCAAACCACAATATCTGACCAAAATAAAGACGCCTTTTTGGTTCGACTCAAGTCGTACAAACCACCGATTCCAGGTCAGATTACCAATATTTTATTAGCCCTAAAGATGATATTTGAGCGTCTGCGAGATGCATCGACTCTAGACCGAGAACTTGTTCATGCCTTATATTTATTGGCTTATGAGAGCCGAGAACAGTTTGAAGGAGGGCGTCGGGCTAGTGTGAATTGGCCCCCCCTGCTCGATGAAGATCTCAAGCGCATTGCTCGTGTTGTGGAGAGTATTTTTTCAGGTATTTGGCAAATGAATGACAAATGACAGGCAGGTAGGAGGGAAAAAGGCTAATAAGCTGTTTGGCATTTAAACCTTAATATTAATAATGGCACAATCCTTGTAGTGCGAGCATCTTGCTCGCTACTAATACCCAATTTAAATGCATTACAGCTTACTCCTTTCCTAATAACTACGGACATGACCAATGACCAATAACTAACGATTTCGCAATTCAACTTCAAGTTTATCTAAATCTTCGGGCAAGAAAACCGTGATCCGCCCATTAATTGGCTTACCATTCTCAGTTCGAGTCACTTCTAACCAATAGGCAAAGCGATCGCCTAATAAAAGCTCGCCTTGTCGTGCTATTAGCATTGGTCGATTTTGCCGCCGAGCTAAATCGATGGTTGCTGGTGTGGGATAGGCATATACCAGGTTAGCTCTTTGGTAATCTTGATAGATTGCTGGACCATAAATAACTCGCAGTGACTCCGTGAGTCGTTCTGGAGTCACACCGTTAATCATGTCATAGAAGGAAATTTGCTCACTTTGAATGAGGCGGCGATTCGTGGGAAAGGCGATTTGACCTGGAGGAAGCACCGAGGCTTCAAACTTAAATCGTTGAGCAGCGGTATTACGCTTAGTCACGACTAAGCCATCTCCAATACCGGGTTCCAAGGTAGGATGAGCCGCAATCCAAGCCGCGACTGTTTCCACTGTTTGACCGGGTAACGCCTGAGCGGGATTGGCTGTCAACCCCAGTACCATGCCCATCCATAGAAATGACCCCAGTTTACTTTTCTTCATCGCCAGCCTCCTTCAAGTTTTCTTTTCCCTTATAAACAATTATGGCAGTTAGGCTGAACATCTCACCGTTCGCTCATCTCTGCGCCCTTTAGACATTTGGCAAAACAATTGTGAATAATATCGGGGCAAATTATATTTTCTAGCCAAAAAGCACGGGCGCTACCTGTAGGGACACGGCAGTGCCCATGGGTGTCAACTTAAGCCACATTACCCACGATAGGATACTGGGTGTGGGGTATGGGGTGTGGGGTATGGGGGAAAGCGAGCAATTTTGGGGAGCTATGTATTAAACGGAGCCTGTTTGAAAAAAACA
>NZ_JAVKEA010000069.1:0-71898 GCF_040221695.1 Coleofasciculus sp. E2-BRE-01
ATTTGTCATTTGTCATTTGTCATTTGTCATTTGTCATTTGTCATTTGTCATTTGTCATTTGTCATTTGTCATTTGTCATTTGTCATTTGTCATTTGTCATTTGTCATTTGTCATTTGTCATTTGTCATTTGTCATTAACGTTTGATTCGTCACATTTATTTTAAACGTCCGCTAACTCAAACAGACGTTTTAACCATTCAACGACTTTGTTGGCGATTTCAGCATTATAACTCAGTACCTGGGCGGTAATGGCTTGTTCCATGGGCATTGCTGGCGTTTCTTGCCAAGCTAACCCTGCGTCTCTCTTTTGTGATCATCAAGAGTAGCGCTCACTTAAATTTCCTAGTATATTAGTCAAAAAGCTCGCTGAATCAGCTATGGTTGCTCCTATCCCAGACGGTACTGAAATCGAGCGTCACAGGGCTGCAATAGTCCGCACTAACTTGTCCAAGCCTGTGCGACTAGCCCTAGAAAGTGCAATTCTGACTAAAGATACTTCCTTTTTTGACTACGGCTGTGGTCGTGGTAGTGACATTAACCGTCTGCGTCGGCAAGATTATACCTGTGCTGGTTGGGATCCCTACTACCATGGCGGCAATTCCCTCGTCCCCTCTGATATCGTTAACCTAGGCTACGTAATCAACGTGATTGAAAAGCCAGGAGAACGTCGCCAAGCCTTACTAAAAGCCTGGAAACTCACCCAAAAGGTGCTGATTGTCTCTGCCCAAGTTTTAATTGATGACCGTAGTTCTGGGCAAATTGCTTATGGTGATGGTATTGTCACCCGCCGGAATACGTTTCAGAAATACTACGAACAAGAAGAACTCAAAGCCTACATTGACCAAGTATTAGGGGTTGATGCCATTCCCGTTGACTTGGGCATCTATTTTATCTTCCGAGATTCCACTCAAGCCGAAAGCTTCCGGGCATCCCGCTTCCGTTCTCGTACCATTACCCCCAGAATCCGCGTTAGCGTGAAGCGGTTCGAGGACTATAAAGATATGCTTGCCCCTCTGATGGCATTTGTCACCGAACGGGGACGCCTTCCCAGTCCCCTAGAACTCGCCAATACCGAAGAAATCCTGGAAGAATTCGGCACCCTACGCCGTGCCTTTAAGGTTATTTTACAAGTGACTGAGCAAAACGAATGGGATGCGATCGCAGATAAACGTCGCCATGATTTCCTCGTCTATCTCGCCTTGGCTAAATTCAATGGTCGCCCCAAGTTTGGTCAATTAGATCCCTTAGTCCAAAATGATATTAGAGCCTTCTTTGGCAACTATCAACAAGCCTGTGCTGCGGCTGATTTAATCCTTTTGAGTGTGGGCAATCCCGGCTTAATTGCCAATTGCTGCAAGCGCTCTCCAGTGGGTAAACTTCTTCCCAGCGCCCTCTACGTCCACGTTTCGGCACTCGAAGCCCTCGAAGCGCCACTCCGACTCTACGAAGGGTGCGCCAGCCGGACTGTTGGTCGCCTAGAGGGGGCAACATTAGTCAAGTTTCATATTAATCAACCTAAAATATCCTACCTGTTCTATCCCAATTTCGACACTGAACCCCATCCAGAACTACACACAAGCATGAACATTGACTTGCAGGATTTACAGGTTGCCTATCGCCATTACGATGCCTCCAGAAATCCCCCTGTCTTACACCGTAAAGAAACCTTCGTCACTCCAGATTATCCCCTGTACGAAAAATTTGCCAAACTCACTCGTCAGGAAGAAGATTGGGGACTGCTGGATAATACCCAAACGATTGGTACGCGCAAAGGCTGGCAACAATGTTTAATTGACCATTGCGCTCAACTCCAAGGACATCGCGTCATCTGGCGCAAAGATGCTGATCCTTACCGCCTTAAACTACGCCAAGCGGCACACCGTCAACGGACGAAACGCCAGGTTTAAGAGAAGCAGGGAAAGCAGGGGGAGCTGGGGGAGCTGGGGAAGCTATAAAGAAAACCCCTGGCAGTCGGAGAATACCACCAGGGATTGCCATCTACAACTGAGAGCTTGCATTTTTTCGTTGCCTTTATACGATAACGATTTTGGGAAACCAACAGAATCCGGGAAATTAAGGAATTATCAAACTGGACTTGGACAAAGATCCCAGAATTTACGGATCTCATTTAGTCGGTGAAACCAGTAGGCTCTAGATTGAGACCGAAAAATACATTGGGAGTTTGATACCCCTGGCAGTTTAACCACTGACCCGGGGATTTTCTTTTGGGTTGATTGTCCATATCATGTCCGCCTAAACAGTAATTATTTCCTTCTGCCCTCTGCCTTGTTTCCACCAAAGTGTAAGTATTCAACCGGACTTAATATCAAGGGTGGTTAACAATTTTGCCTAAATGTCCGGAGTTTTTGCCAGAACCCTTGAATAAGGGGATTAAGCGGCATTTTATTGATGCCGATGACTGAGTATGCGGAGCCATCAACTACCCCGCCCATAGCCTAGCTATGGAGGTTAGCGACATAAGCATTTAATAGATAAGAATATTCATCCATTATGTTTATTGTCTGGTTAATTATTTGAGGTTTAATCGTCGCCTAAAAAATTAAAAAAATAGAATCAAACTTAATTTGGCAAAATCTTTTATCAATTAGTTTAAAATACACCTAAAAAATAATGCCATTCTCCAATGACACTATACAGAAACAAGGTAAATTTTTCTTTATTCAGAGAAAAACAAAGCGGCGCTTTATCAAAAAAATACAATATTTGGCGGATTCCTTTGGTAAATTTAGTGGGTATACTAGATCTTTGATACTTTCATTCAATTTAATATTTGAATAGAGAAGAATCTATCCCTATCAAAGGAGTAACCCAATGCTTTGCGGGTCAAGGAATTGAAGTCACGAAAAGCCATTAAAATGTGATCCTTTATATCTGTGGAAAAACTTATGAAAGTAGCGCCAATCCATATCTCAAACCTTGAGAATCAAGAGTTTTTACAAGAATCCTCTGAAAGGGTAGAACTGATAGAGCAGTTACTGGCAATTGGTACAGCCCTTTCAAGTAGTAATGATTTGGAGGAATTACTCCGACTAATTTTATCCAAAAGCAGGGAAATTACGTTTAGTGATGCAGGTAGTCTGTATCTGATCGATCACACTCAGGCAGAGCCGAAATTGTTATTTAAGGTGGCACAGAATGACTCGTTGCCCAACAAGCCATTCAACGAGTTCGTAATGCCTCTCAACCGTAAAAGTTTAGCGGGGTACGTCGCGCTAACGGGTGAAAGTTTAAAGTTGGCAGATGCGTATCAATTGCCCGCCAATGTGCCTTATGCCCTTGACCGCAGTTTTGACACGAACATGCCCTATCGGACTTGTTCGGTATTAGTTTTGCCGATGCAAAAACCTGACGGGGAAATTATTGGCGTATTACAACTGATTAATCGCAAGCGCCGCCCTGATGTCATGCTCACACCCCAAAACGCTGTGGACGTGACTCAGCCCTATTCAGAATGGGAAGAGCGGATTGTGCGATCGCTGGCGTCTCAGGCAGCGATTTCCATTGAACGCCATCATCTCCAAGAAAGCATCGAAAATCTGTTTGAGGGCTTTGTCAGAGCCTCTGTGCAAATTATTGAGACACGCGACCCGACAACCTCTGGTCACTCGGAACGGGTGGCAGAACTCACCGTGCGACTCTGTGAAGAAACATCGGCAATCACCAAGGGTTCTCTGAGTTCCGTGTATTTGAACGATCGCCAAATCCGAGAACTTCGCTATGCGGCATTATTACATGACTTTGGCAAAGTGGGTGTCCCAGAAGCCATTTTGGGCAAGCGCAAGAAACTCTATCCCTCACAGCTAGAGGTGATTCTCCATCGCTTTGCCCTAGCGCAACGCACTCTAGAAATGGAATGTGCTCAAAACAAGTTCAAGTATTTACTCGAACATCCTGACCATCGCCATGACAATAACACCTCCACTTCGAGCTGTCCTCACTGCCAAAAACTGGAACAGCTTGATACCCAACTGGCTCAAGCCATTGAAACAATCAAGCATTATCGGGAATTTGTGCAACAACTCAATCAGCCAGAAGTACTGCTCACTCGCGATTTTCAGGCATTTACAGAGGAAACATTAACTCAACTGACCGCCCTGTCCCAATACACCTATCGAGATGTGGATGGTCAAATCAAACCCCTGATTACCAAGGCTGAGATGGTTCAATTGCTTGTGCCAAAAGGGAACTTAACCCCCGAAGAGCGTCTGGGCATTGAGTCGCATGTTACTCACACTTACCATTTTCTCCAACGTATTCCCTGGACAAAGCACCTCAAAAATGTTCCGATAATTGCGTTTGGACATCACGAGAAACTAGATGGCAGTGGCTACCCCAGGGGCTTAAAGCAAGATGAAATTCCCATCCAAACCCAAATGCTCACCGTTGCCGACATCTATGACGCTCTCACCGCCAGCGATCGCCCCTACAAGCGGCGACTACCTCTGGAAACAGCACTGAAAATCCTTCGCCAAGAAGCCACCAAAAATAAAATTAACGGCGACTTAGTGGAGTTATTTGAGCAACGCCAGGTTTTTCGGGTTTTGGGTCATTCCCTCAACATTGACTCTGTGGCTTGATCCTTGGAAATTCCAGAGAGGTGGGGGGAAGCAGGAGAAGCACGGGGAACAAGATCCGCCAGTAGAGACGTGACCAGTCACGTCTCTACTTCTTTTGAGTGTTACCTGTAGGGACTGGATCGACGCCCTAAAGCTGATCCGAGTAGTATTGATCCGTGTATTGATCCGTCCTCGATCAAACAATTTGCAATTCTTATCTTTTCACCTAGTTTTCCCCACTAGATTCCCCAGTGTTTCCACATGAAATTTCCAAGTTTTCCACAAATTACATCAGGTTTTCCACAGGGATGAACGGCGGGATCGAGCCTATCCCCTCATGTTGGGGATTTTCCCCATCAAGGATATGGAGGCGATACTAGACTGAATTTGTGTAAACTTATGTAACGAAAATTGGGTTCAAAGGCTGATTCTATCGTTAGCATTTTGGCAATTTGAGTGACCTTGTAATATTTCGTATCATTGACAACCCCACCCCATCTCAGTTGAGAATAGTGCGACCTACCCATAAAAAAAACTTGAGACAAGCAAAAGCAATAAGAGCAGTGGGTGCTGTGTCTAAGTCTATTTGCCGCTAGGTTTTAGCTACATTAGCCGATTTCCACAGACATGTAGAGAGCGAGCAAGGTGGCTTTTGTCCCAACACGCTATTCGATAGAGAGGTAACTATGAACGCAACCGTCAGCATTTTGGCAGAAATCCCTGAAGACCTACACGAGTCCCTCAAACGCTACTTAGAAACCCATCCCACTTGGGATCAAGACCGGGTTTTTGCCGCAGCGCTATCGCTGTTTTTGCTCCAAAATGGGAGTGGTAAGACACCCGAAGCCTCCCAGACCTATCGGGCTTGCGCTCGTGTCTACCTAGAATCCCTATTTCAGTCTCCTCCTGCCTGAGTGAAGTAGTGAGATGGAGAGCAGGGGAGCAGGGGAGCTGGGGGAGATGGGGAAGCTGGGGAGGACAAGGGAGAATTTCTCTACTCACCAATGACATAAGATCATAAGCTGTTCCCTGTTCCCTGTTCCCTGTTCCCTGTTCCCTGTTCCCTAACAAATGACAAATGACGAATGACAAATGACGAATGACAAATGACAAATGACAAATGACAAATGACGAATGACAGTTTAGTGATTCCTCAACTAATTGTAGGTTTGGGTAATCCCGAACCCAAATATGACAAAACCCGTCATAACATTGGTTTTGAAGTCGTCGATGAGCTAGCCCGTCGGGTGCAAATCTCTTGGAGCGAAAATCGTCGCTTCCAAGCGTTGTTGGCAGAAGGACGTAGCTTAACGGGTGACAAACTACGTTTACTCAAACCCCTGACCTACATGAATCGTTCTGGGCAAGCGATTCGTGCCGCGATAGATTGGTATAAGATTCCCCCAGAATCCGTTTTGATCGTCTATGATGAGCTTGATTTACCCGTGGGGCGGCTACGTATACGCCTGTCAGGTTCTGCGGGAGGACACAACGGCATGAAATCCGCGATCGCGCATCTAGGAACCCAAAGTTTCCCCCGCCTACGCATTGGAATTGGCAAGTCTGACCCAGAAAAGAACACCGTCGGTCACGTTTTGGGCAAATTCTCTCCTGACGAATCTAAGATCATCACCGAAGTTCTCCAACTCGCCATTGGCGCCATAGAACTCTCGCTAAAGGAAGGAGTTGAAAAGGCAATGAGCCTCTACAACAGCCGGATAATTGAGTGTTGAGTGTGTAGGGGCGAGTTTCACTACTATCGTTTCCTTTGCACCCAGATGTGACTAAACTCGCCCGACTTGACTTTGCTCAAGGGAACCTGGTTTTGAATTAACGAATGACCAATGACCAATGACCAATGACCAATGACCAATGACCAATGACCAATGACCAATGACCAATGACCAATGACCAATGACCAATGACCAATGACTAATTTACATAATTTGACTCAGACAGGAAAGGTCAGCTCTACCAAAATGAATGCTAAACGCAACATTTAAATTTTCCAGAGACTTAATTAACCAAGGTACACCGTCTCTCGTGGAAGACTCGTAATGGTTAAACAAAATAGAGAATCGCTTTTCCAAATAGGGCTTAACTTTACGACACAGCAGCACAATCTTGAGTAGCAACACCGTAGTAACCGTTGCCCCCAAATTCGTGATTAGATCGACAAAAACAAAATGTTTAGGGCGCTGAGAACTCTCAACAACCAGAAAATTTAATAACTGGCTACAGGTTCGCAAAATCAGAAATTCGCTGGGCTTCTGATTATCACTTTGAGGTAAGGTATTTTTCAGATGCTCATGCAATCGGCTATTAAACTGCCGTTTTCCGTAGGCTGGATTAATGGAAGCTGTCAGATACTCATATAAATCGTCCTTAAAGTCTTTGTAGCAAGGAGTCTGGCTGCTATGGGTGAGGAAACTTTGAGCCAGATCCCGGCACGTATGAGAGCCTTGGACTTTGCCGACAAACTGTTTTAGGGCAGTTCCCAACTCATGATCCGTTAGAAGGGTGGGATTTTTGACAGGTTGGATAATTTTAGTCGAAGCGTCTTTCGAGTCCTGACGTTTCATTTGGGCGCATCGCACCTGATAAGTCACGTACTTTGACAAATCTAGCTCGAAGCGCTGCTGAAGCCGGGATTGAATTTGCCGCACGGTTTGTTGATGTTCATAACTGCTATCTTCACTCAGCAAACAGTGTTCGTACAGATAGGGGTATCGCTGAATGAGAGGTCCGACTTCTGTAGAACTGGTGGATGTTTCACCGACCACCTGAGATAAGCGATGTAGGGTAAGATATTGGTCGGTTTCTTTAAAAAGCTGTAGCAGATGTCGCAGACGCCTAGAACCGCGTGAGTAAACCCCGGTTGTGGGTGGAATATTATCCAGTAATGCGACCAATTCAGGGATGGCGCTTTGGTGTTGCGGTTGTATTTGCCAGCTGTTAATCAGAATGTGACAGCAGCGATTCAGGATGAACTTGAACTCTTGCTCCGCCTGCTTATCCATTGCCAGCTTTTCTAAGACCATCCAGATTTCCGGCTCTGGATATCGAGAGCCGTCCATGAATAGCTGTTTGAAGCGTTCAAGGGTCTGCGTCGGAGATTCTACCTGTACGCAATACAGGAGATGGTCGTACAGTTGCTGCTCTTGTGAGCTAGTTTGTCTGATGTCAGAGTCTGTCCAAGTATTAGTATTCACTTCAGTTTACCCCCCTACGCGCAAACGCCGTGGGCTGGTTGATTTGAATGGAATTTGGCAGATCTAAGCTCAAATTTGACTTGCCCTGTATCTCAACAACCGAAAACCCTGATGCATTTTATTAATTACCCCGCCTAAACGAGCTTGGTCAAGAGTTGCTTAAATCTAATAAACTATATTATCTCTATATACAAGCATACTAAACTAAGTATGGATCATACTGTAAAATTATGCCGCAAAAGTGTGAAGATTCGGTGAATATAGAATAAAACGCGATTTAGATCCCCGACTTGTTGCAACAGTCGGAAATGGTTTAGGGGATGAGTGTGGATCTCCTACTCCCACGACCACTACTGGCTAAAACGTATTCACCACCCTGAAACTATGCCTTGTCAGCTTTCGTTAACCCAATTCATCGAAGTCCTCGCTGCTACCCCGGTTAATCTGCCCGTGCCGATGACGGTTAATGGGGTCTATGGTATTACTACTGATACCCGTAACCTAGAACCTGGTCAAATATTTTTAGCGCTGCGGGGAGAAACCTTTGATGGACATGACTACGCTGATGTAGCGATTAAGAAAGGGGCGATCGCGGTGATCACCAACCGTGACCAAGGGTATCATCTTCAGGACATACCCCAGCTTCAAGTCGATGATACTCTACAGGCATATCAGCAACTTGCTCGATGGTGGCGCGATCAGTTTGATATTCCGGTGATTGCGGTTACGGGTTCTGCTGGAAAAACGACGACGAAGGAATTAATCGCGGCGGTTTTGTCTACTCAAGGCAATGTCCTGAAAACCCAGGCAAATTACAACAATGAGATTGGTGTGCCAAAAACATTGCTGGAATTAGACTCAGACCATGATTATGCCGTGATTGAAATGGCGATGCGGGGTTCTGGGCAAATTGCCCTATTGACCCAAATTGCCCGCCCGACGATTGGCGTGATTACGAATGTGGGGACGGCGCATATAGGACTTTTAGGATCGGAGGATGCGATCGCAAAGGCAAAATGTGAGTTATTGGCGCAGATGCCGGATACAAGCGTGGCGATTCTCAATCATGATAACCAACGGTTAAGGGATACGGCGGCTACGGTTTGGCAAGGAGAAACGTTGACGTTTGGCTTAAACGGTGGTGATGTCCAGGGGACACTCATTGACCTGTTTAGGCTAGCGGTAAACAGTATGACGTTTCCATTACCCTTACCGGGGGAACATAATGCCCTCAACTATTTAGCCGCCCTAGCCGTGGCGAAACATCTCCAGATTGATTGGACACCCTTGACTCAAGGATTATCGGTTCAGATGTCTGGGGGGCGATCGCAACGTTATGAGTTGCCTAATGATATCGTGATTCTCGATGAAACCTATAATGCTGGATTTGAAGCCATGATCGCGGCGTTACACCTCCTCGCCCAGACGCCGGGTAAGCGACACATTGCTATTTTGGGTTCAATGAAGGAATTAGGCAATCATTCGGAACAACTGCACCAGCAAGTTGGACAGAAAGCCCAGCAACTTCAATTAGATGCGGTATTCATTACCCTTAAAGATAGGGAAGCCGAAGCGATTACTAGGGGAATTTCGGCATTACCTAGCGAAGGTTTTGCCGAGGACGACGCTTTGGTACAGCATTTAACCGAATTTGTGCAACCTGGCGATCGCTTACTGTTCAAAGCCTCACGTTCTGTGGGTTTGGATCGAGTTTTGCATCAGTTTCGAGAGTCCATGTCTAAGTAGAGCTTGCTGAATAAGTTTGGTGGTGGGGAGAGGCAATAGGCAATAGGCAATAGTTTTAATGTTCTGTTAAGGTAATGTTTTGCGTTTAGGTCGCGGTTTAGCGGTAAATTTGAGTTCCAAGGTTAAGCGATCGCTACTGCTGGGAGAACTTTTTTTACGAAAGCAACGGGCATCTTCTACAAATCCAAAACCTGCTTTACCGCAAATAGAGGTTATATTAGGATAACCATAATACTGACTAATTTCTCGGAGTGAATGGTCTTTACGCAAAAACCGAGAAGCAAGTTTTTTCTTCCGGTGACTCTCCAGTACACAAACGTGAGGATTGCTGCACAAATCCACATCGGTTAGATAAAAGTAAAAGGTCAAACTACGCGGGTTATTCGTGGCTCGATAAAACCTCTGAGCCTCTTGGCGTCGTTCATACAGAGTTGACTCTACGGCAAAACTCCACCAAAGCTGAGTATCTTGGTGAATTGGTTCGGCGTTGAGGTATGTAGCAGCAATTGCTAATAATGTTGAATCAGTTTCTAATTTCTTGATTGCTGGACATGACACTATAGTCTTGTTGTAAATTCCCCTAACTAATGGTTTTCCAGTCTGCCTCATCACTTCTTCTTTTTCGGAGACATGAAAACTGCATTGGGGATTATTGGGGTCATGGCAAGTATTTGTCAGTGCCAAGTCTCGGATTTCTTGGATAATCGGTGCAGGGAGGTTAAGGTTTTGATAAATTCCGTTGTGTTTCAGTGAGTGAATAGTCTCGGTCAAATCAATATCCTGGAAAATTGAAGTTTGAGATTGAGCCTGAATCTCACTTGTCTTCATCTTGCCGATTTTCTTGGCAAGAATAAAACGACAAATACGGTTTAAGTAATTATTACCCTTTTGAAAGGAGTTAAACTCAATACCTGCGGTAGGATTATAAACAACATCAATGAACATCATTTTAGGTATATCTTTCAATCCATTGAAAGGAACAGTTTAGGTGTCTGAAAAATAAATTGTGGATTGATGCACGATACACCTCTAAGGGCAAGTCCTGGTCTGAATTGGATAAAGATAAGGCAGATAAGTAGGTGGACAAAATCCAAGGAATAATTAACTCTAGCGAGATTAAACTCAGATGATTTTTGTCCCTGAAATGTTTATGATTCCTGTGTTTATGTAATCGTATCCAATTTTTAACCAGGAAGATAGATGTTCACGTCTAGATTACTCAAATCTTTAAGAATTGGTAGATAGTTTAAAGGGGAAGTAAAGCAGCAAGTTGACCTAACTTATTATTTATGAGCAAATAGCAACAATCCTGCCAATAGTGCCACAATTGCCGCCGCATAGAACACCCACTCTAAACCGCAGGACGCTAACACGGGTCCTAACAGGATAGGAGATATAAACTGTCCCAAAAACCCCGCGCCTGTCCCAGCCGCTAGTACACTGGATTTCAGGTCTGGGGGGGCTAGATTCGCCAGAGTGCCGTAAAGGGTGGGGAGTACCAAACCAAATCCCATACCAAAGAATACAGCCGTCACCAAAATCCAACCCAGTTGGTGCAGGATGGGAATCGTACTTAAAGTTAACGCCATCAGACCTAACCCGATCGCAACAGTCGTAGGTCGTCCCAAGCGCTGGGCAAGCTTTTTCGCGCCAAATGCTGATATAATGGCTGCGCCTATTGCCCGTGATGCTAAAACAATTCCATTAACCACGCTTGTGGCGTCAATGGTTTGTTTTAGATATTGCGGAGCATAAATGACCACCGCATACATCGCAATGGATACCAAACTGAGTGTGCATAAGAGGCGTAGGGTGTAGGGGCGTCCTAAAACCTGGCGCAGTTTACTTCCAGCATCTTTAGCGTCTGCCTTGGTTTTTGGGGAGGATTTTTCCGGTAAGAACCGTGCGGCTAAGATTGCCATAGGTAGTCCTATCCCATACAGACCAAATGCCCATTGCCAGTGAAATGAACCCACCCAACCCCCAAGTAAAGGAAAAGCAATGCCCATAATAGTTAGGGTACTGGTGGCGTATCCCAACGCCTGCGATCGCGCTTCGCCTTCATACATATTCCCCAAGATGCCCAAACTCGCCGCCGCAATTCCACCACTCGCAGCACCCAAGAGTCCCCGCACGACTAACAACGGCATTAGTGAGTGCATGAACGCACCGGCTGTGCCAAATAAGGCGTAGAGAATTAATGACGGAATCAGCACCCGCAAGTGACCGATCCGATCTGCCACGATTCCTAATGGCGGACTAAATAGGGCAATGGTTAAACAATGCAGGCTGACCAAATTCCCTGCTAATGCCGGATCAAGGTTAAGTTGCTGGATCATCTCTGGCAAAATTGGCGCCACCACTCCCCCCGCCATGGTGGTGAGAGAGCCAGCGACTAGCAGCACTAACAGCCGAGGATCACGTAACATAACTTAAAATACCTAAAGATTTTGACAACTATAGCAGAGGGTTCCAAGGCAGGGTAGACGAAGGACGAATGACCAATGACCAATGACGATCAATTGACGCATAAGAAATTCCAGGCTACATATTGTCAAATAAATCGACAACAGAGGCTCCGAATGGAACTGGCGACAACGCTAACTAGCCAAAACGTTCAAAACGCGATTAGAGAAGTAGGGATTAACCCTAACTACTGGTATCCTGTGGCTTGGGCAAATCAAATCCAACCGGGTGAAATCTTACCTGTCAAGATTTGGCAACAATCCATCGCTGTTTACCGGACTCCCACCGGTCAACTCCATGGGTTAGAAAATGCTTGTCCTCACAAAGGTGTAGAACTGCATAAAGGCATTGTCCAAGATGAGTATTTAGCCTGTCCTTATCATGGCTGGCAGTTTGATGGTGCAGGAAAGTGTGTAGGCATTCCCTACTTTCCGCCGGAACAAAAACTACCCTGCGCTCAAGTCCGTACTTACCCGATTCAGGAAAAATACAAGCTGATTTGGATCTTTCCTGGAGATCCTACCTTAGCCAAAACCTGTCAACCGCCAGATATGCCAGAATTTGACAATCCAGACTGGTTTATGGTTCCCGTGAGTGCCAGGATGAAGTCTCATTTTTCTATCTGCAATGAAAATACCATGGATGTTTTTCATGGATTTTTGCACCAAAACCTGCAAGGATGGTTTGATCCAGTTCTCAAACGTTTGCAGGAAACGGAAAATACCGTCTGTGCGGAGTACGATGTCTCCTATAAAGGGCGTATGGCTCAATGGTTAGGATTAAGCGATCGCGCGGATCAAGTGACTCGGCGCACGATATCGGTACAGTATCGCTATCCCCATTACTACAGTTCCCTCGAAGGCGTCTCTAACCTCTACCTGATGCGCCTCCCCATCGGACTGACGGAAAGTCGCTCCTTTGCTCTATTCTTTTTCAAGGTTCCCCTACCCCAATGGTTCCGCCAGCTATTTGACCCCCTCTTGTCTACCATACTGGAACGGTTTGTATTTATGCGATTTCTCAATCAAGATATTGAAATGATGGAAAGTGAGCAGCAAACCTATCTGGCAAATCCCCAGCGTCGCTATGTGGAAGTCAATCCCGCAATCATTGCCGTGCAACGGTTGATCCGGCGGCAATTTCAACTACTCCAGGCGGCTAATGCTGAGCCTGGGGATGATCCAGACTACTGATGAGGATGGTGCATGAAGGCAAAAGTTTCTGAGCATCTCTATGGAAGCAGGGGAAACAGGGGAGATTTTAGCGGGTCAGTTATTTCTGCCATGCTGCATTAACATAGCGTTAGCTCAGACTGGCTATCTGTCGCACCGAATGGCTGTGTTCACAGTTGTCCAGCGCTAGAAGGAAGGATCGCTCTCAAGCTGAAGATAGATGATTATGCCATGGATTGGAGTCATCCTGATAAAGGAAAAGCGAACAGATGAATCAATTACCCATGACACAGGAACAGTCAATCCGCCAAAATCAGGATGCTACCCGCGTTACCCACGATCCCACGTTGAACAAAGATGCTGTTGATGAAGTGATGGAAAGCTATGAAGCAGGTACTGACTCAGAGGAGACAGAGGAACTTGATCCATCCACAGAAAAAGAGTTGGGTGAAGTTGAACAAGCGTTAGAAGATTTGACGATTGGGATTGAAGATCGATCGTGATCAGGTGTTGTCGTTCACTCAAGTGGCTTGTCGGCTATATGTTCTAGAAGTCCTTGAGTTGTTAATCTGGATCTGATAGGAAGTGCGATCGCATCCCGACAAATTCTACACGCCAATGGTCAGTTCCAATACCGTCGTTTTACCCCAATCTCAACCTCACACCATCCCGGTAACTTATCCGTTAAGTATTGCACCGATGATGGATCGCACGGATCGCCATTTTCGGTATTTTATGCGGCAGATTACTCGCCGCACTCTCCTCTATACCGAGATGGTAACCAGTGCAGCAATTATACATGGCGATCGCGATCGCCTGTTGGGTTTTTCTGCCGAAGAGAAACCCTTAGTTTTGCAAGTGGGGGGAGATAATCCCCTAGAACTCGCCGAATGCGCCCGAATCGCTGAAGGGATGGGGTATGACCAGATTAATCTTAACGTAGGATGTCCGAGCGATCGCGTGCAAAATGGGAACTTCGGTGCTTGTCTGATGGCGCAACCGGAACGGGTAGCGCGGGGAGTTGAAGCGATGATAAAGGCGGTTACAATACCGATTACCGTCAAGCATCGGATTGGGATAGATGAGTGCGATCGCTACGAGGATATGGCAAACTTTGTCCGTATTGTCTCCGAAGCCGGATGTCAACACTTTAGTGTACATGCGCGGAAGGCGTGGTTACAGGGATTAAGTCCCAAGGAAAATCGCATGGTTCCCCCTTTACGGTATAGTGACGTGCATCGCCTCAAACAAGAATTTCCCCAGTTATTCATTGAGATTAACGGCGGATTTACGAGTTTAGAACAGGTACAGGAACAGTTAAAATTTGTCGATGCGGTAATGATTGGACGTGCAGCTTACGATAATCCTTATCTGTTTGCTGAAGCTGATTGTCAGATATTTGGTGAGGAAGGTATACCCCCCACTCGCCAGCAGGTTGCGGAAGGAATGTTAGAGTATATTGATCATTGGGTAGCAAAGGGATTGAAGCTGAATAAAATAACCCGCCATATCCTGCAATTATTTTCTGGACAACCTGGAAGTCGTGCTTGGAAGCGACATTTAACCGAAAAGTCTTGTATTTTGGGTGCAGGTTCTGAGGTAGTGCGGGAAGCGTTAGCGAAAGTACCTGACTTGTCCCTGAGTGTGAGATGAAGCTGAGAGAGATTGTTAATCATCTGGCTATTGATCCGCGTAAGCTAACCGAGTACGCTTTGAATCCAGATAATCCCGTAGGCAAATACAAAGCGATCGTGTTTCAAAATCGTTTAGGATTTAGTAAAGACAACTACAATAGGGAAATGCGCTTTGGAAAAATATCATAACATTTAAGCTTAGCAAAATCAAGGATCTGAACTGTATTTACCATTTAACCATAATGATTTACAGTTAGTTCTCCAAAATTAAGTTTTTATAGTGAGAGTAAATACAATGAGTTCTTATGCTTTTTGGAACAATAAAGGAGGCGTTGGCAAAAGTTTTCTTGGCTTTGTCGCCGCTTCTGAATACGCTTATCTCCATCCTGAGACAGATGTCTATGTCATTGATCTTTGTCCACAAGCCAATGTATCTGAAACCTTACTCGGTGGATATCTCAAAGGTTCAACTGCATTAAATCTCTTAATTAATAAAACTCCCCGTGCGACGGTAGCTGGATACCTGGAAGCACGACTGAATTCACCCTTTAGAATGATTCCCGATGTATCTCCTTTTCTGTGTGAACCCAAAGAGTTCAACCCAGACATTCCAGAAAATTTGAGGTTGGTTTGCGGTGACAATCTTTTGGAAATAATCTCTGAAGCCATTCGACAAACTTCTCAGTTATCCATTCCCGTTGATGCTTGGAAACAGGTATTAACTTGGATACTCGATCTAACATTTGCTCTGCGTAGAGCTAGTGGTGATAGAGACACTCTCTTCGTCATTGATTGTAACCCCAGTTTTGCAATTTACACACAACTGGCTCTGATTGCTGCAGAAGGAGTAGTTGTACCATTTACGGCTGATGATAGTTCACGTCGCGCTATTGAGAATGTCATTGCACTTCTCTATGGTATAGCTGATAAAACTCTAGCACCCTATGCAAGAATCAGCTTTGCAAAACGTGCGAAGGAGGAAGATGTATCAATCCCAAAGTTACATACATTTGTAAGTAACCGAGTCACTTGGTATGAAGGAAAAGCCAGTAAAGCTTTTGAAGCCGTAAACAAAACGATTAAGCAAACAATGGATAGTATACACCGGGAACATCGTCATATTTTTACAAATCCAAAAGAATCGCCGAGTAACAGTTTCATTGAAATTCCAGATTATCACAGTGCTTGTGTAGTCGCGGCTCATAGTGGTACACCCCTGCACAAACTTAAACCAGGTCCCAAAAAGATTGTCGGTGAACGGGTGCAGTTAAATTCAGGTCCATTGGAAAGATACAAGGAGAAACTTAAGGAATTTGTAGACTGTCTTTAGGAATCTACAGTGTCATCACCAGCAGCCGTCAAGTATAAAATTGCATCGACAAAAGCTCGAATATTACGAAAAACTGCCACAGATATCCGCTTGCGACCAATATCTCGTGAGCAAACTCAAGTATATTATCACTCTGCTTTAGCCGCATTTGTTGCTGGGTGGGATGCGTATATAAACGACCTTGTCCGTAACTTTTTTGATGTCACCTCAGACCCTCTCAATTCTAAATTTTACGCTATACATACAATAGCTAGAGGGAGAGCTGAGCAAGCACTGGAAAGATTTAATACACCCAATTGGGATAATACAAGAAACCTATTAGTTGGATATACGGGTTATGATCCTATTAATGATTGGGTTTGGACAGCAAGACAGATGAACTCAGTTGCTGTTCGATTGAGATTGAATGAAATTTTACGGGTACGCCATAGTTTTGCCCATGGTTTTAGTATTCCTGCGTTTACTTGGACTCAATCACCCACGGGAAAAATTAGGCTAACGGCTAAAGCTATAGATGAAGTTGATGCTTTTTTTGAGCATTTGGTGGCAGTTACAGACTTAGGGATGAAGAGACATATTGAAGTAACCTATAACCTATCGATAACATGGTAATATTATATAGCTATAGCCTATGCTAGAGTAGCACAGGCATGGGTCTTTTCTGCACAGGAAAATGCGTTTTTGTAAAATCTCATTGCACTGAATCTTGGTCAAATCAAGGAGCAATGGCTGCGATCGCGAATTGTTTGGTATCAAGCTACACCAAATTTTATTCAAGTCCAAGGTATACCTGTCGCCATAAAGGTGAGGACATTCTTGACGGCTGAAACGAGAAGGTACCAGTAAGGACTCTTTTGCCTTCTGCCTTGGGCTATAGCATGACAACCATTCAAAATGCTCAAAGAACGCTAGGATTGACTTAGTTGTGCTGTCAAACTCGGTGAATTATGGCTCAAACACTATCTCCCCCCTTAGCATTAACCTCGGAAAACGTCGAAGCCGTCCTTGATGAATTGCGTCCTTACCTGATGGCGGATGGCGGTAACGTTGATTTAGTGGAAATCGACGGTCCGATTGTGAAACTGCGGCTACAAGGTGCTTGTGGCTCTTGTCCCAGTTCTGCCATGACCCTGAAAATGGGGATTGAGCGCCGCTTACGGGAATTTATCCCGGAAATCGTGGAAGTTGAACAAGTAATGTAATTATTCTTCGTTTTTAGTTTGGCGTTAAGGGTTAAGAGTTATAAAGTGAGAGAACCCCCTCTTCACACCTAAGCTCTAGACCCTTAACGTTTACTATTAACGATGAGTCATCCCTTATACGTCGCCTTTATCTGGCATCAGCATCAACCTCTCTATAAAAGTCGCAACAGCGTGTCCGGCTCAAATGGGCGGTATCGCCTCCCTTGGGCGCGGCTGCATGGGACGAAAGATTATTTGGATTTAGTGCTATTGTTAGAGCGCTATCCCAAGTTGCATCAAACCGTTAACTTGGTGCCATCGCTGATTTTGCAGTTGGAAGATTACATGGCGGGGACAGCCTTTGACCCCTATCTGGAGTTGACTCTGACGCCAACCGATCAACTTAAGCTGGATCAACGACAGTTTATCGTTGAGCATTTTTTCGATGCCAATCACCGCACCTTGATTGACCCCCATCCTCGATATGCTGAGTTATACGAGATGCGGCAAGAAAAGGGGAAAACTTGGTGTGCAGATCATTGGACGCATCAGGATTTCAGCGATTTACTGGCATGGCATAATTTGGCGTGGATTGACCCAATATTTTGGGATGATCCAGAAATTGCCGCTTGGTTGGAAAAAGGACGAAACTTTACATTAAGCGATCGCCAACGGATTTATTCTAAACAACGAGATATCCTCAAGCGGATTATCCCTCAACATCGCCAGATGCAGGAGGCGGGTCAGCTAGAAGTGACCACAACGCCCTATACTCACCCGATTTTACCCTTACTCGCTGATACTCATTCCGGACAAGTGGCGATTCCGGATATGACCTTACCCCTACAGCGTTTCCGCTGGGAAGAAGATATTCCCCGTCACCTGCAAAAAGCATGGCAGATGTATGAAGAACGATTTGGGCGGACGCCACGCGGCTTGTGGCCCTCAGAACAGTCAGTGAGTCCAGCCATTCTACCCTATATCGCTGAGGCGGGATTTAAGTGGATTTGTTCCGATGAGGCTGTATTAGGATGGACAGTGCAGCACTTTTTCCACCGGGATGAAACGGGAACCCTGATGGAACCCACGTTACTCTATCGCCCCTATCGCTTAGAGACACCCCAGGGGAACTTGGCAATTGTCTTTCGGGATCACCGCTTATCGGATTTAATTGGCTTTTCCTACGGGTCAATGGAACCCAAGCAGGCGTCAACGGATTTTGTCAGTCACTTAGAAGCGATTTCCCGTTCGATTAAACGCCGACAGCAAGAGGGAGGGACTGGATTAGATCAACCGTGGCTGGTAACCATTGCTTTGGATGGGGAGAATTGCTGGGAATTTTACCAAAAAGATGGGATTCCTTTCCTCACTTCGCTGTATGAAAAACTCTCTGCCCATCCGCAGATAAAATTGGTTACGGTGTCGGAATTTCTGGATCAATTTCCCCCCACCGCCACACTTCCAGCAGACCGACTCCATAGTGGATCATGGGTGGATGGTAGCTTTACCACTTGGATTGGTGATCCGGTTAAAAATCGGGCTTGGGATTTACTTACTCAAGCGCGGCAAACCTTAGCCAATCATCCCGAAGCCACACCAGACAACAATCCGGAAGTCTGGGAAGCCTTGTATGCAGCGGAAGGATCAGATTGGTTCTGGTGGTTTGGTGAGGGTCATTCATCCAACCAAGATGCTATTTTTGACCAGTTATTCCGAGAACATTTGACTGGGATTTATCAGGCATTAAATGAACCGATTCCAGCGAGTCTCAAGCAACCTCTGGATACCTACGAATCGAAAGGTGATCATCGACCCCTGAGTTTTATTCATCCAGTGATTGATGGCTTTGGCGATGAGCAAGATTGGGATAAAGCGGGTCGAATTGATGTCGGTGGCGCACGGGGAACAATGCACCGCAGTAGTCTGATCCAGCGGTTATGGTATGGGTTGGATCACCTGAATTTTTACCTGCGATTGGATTTTCAGGCAGGGATTCAAATTGGTCAGGATATCCCCCCGGAATTGCATTTATTATGGTTTTATCCGAATCGCACGGTTCACAATAGCCCAGCCCCTTTAGCAGAGGTTCCTGATACTGCCCCGGTGAACTATTTGTTTCACCACCACTTAGGGATTAATTTGTTAACGGGTTCGACTTGGTTAGAAGAAGCCGGAGAATACTATCACTGGCATCCCCGCAACAGTCGCGCTCAAGTTGCGCTGAAGCAATGTTTAGAGGTGGCTGTACCCTGGGCAGATTTGCAGGTGGAACCGGATTATCTGCTGCAGTTGGTGATGGTTTCTACGGATAATGGCATTTTCCGTAGTTATATCCCAGAAGATAAATTGGTGGGGTTACAGGTGCCGTAAATGGGTTGATTGTTCATTGTTCATGGTTTTTGTGGCTATGAATGATGAACAATTTAGCCAATTGATGAAGAAAGGAGAATTTGAAAGATGACGGATTTTCGCAAGTTGAAAGAATGGAATAAAGCCCACGAGTTAACGGTTGACGTTTATCAGGTGACTAAAGGGTTTCCAGAAGAGGAATTACTGGGGTTAACTCAACAGATTCGTCTGGCTTGTGCAGGGATTCCGATTAAAATTGCTCAGGGGTGCGATCGCGAGGAGGCGGAGGACAGACTCAGCTTCCTGCGGCTGGCGCGGGATTCGGCGATTGAGGTGGAATATTATCTGCTGCTATGTTATGAGTTGGAATTGCTGAGTGCCACGGATTATGATAGTTTAGTCAGTGGCGTGGTTGAGGTGAAAGAATTGTTGGAGTCTTTTATCCAAAACTTCTATGGAAATTTTTGAACGGCAATAGAAGAGTTTAGATTAGGAAAGACGCTATCCTTGAGCAGTTTTACACAAAATGCTCTTGTAGGTTGGGTAGAGCGTAAGCGTTACCCAACAGGCTAACGATGGCGTTGAGTTTCGTTCCAAGGGTTCGCTTCTATGCTGATTACTCAGCCTCACCGATGAGGGTAAACGCTGCCCATTGTTTAGGATTAGGATATTGTTTCATTGTTGTCAGCATTGCCTGACGTAGGGCAACGGCTTTGTCAGGATTTTGTTGTAAATTGCGGTAAAATTCTGTCATTAAAAAGGCTGTGGACTCATCATTAACTGCCCACAGAGATACCAGGATACTGGGAACTCCGGCAGAAATTAAAGAGCGAGATAAGCCAATGACACCATCGCCTTTTATGTCGCCGCGTCCGGTGTCGCAAGCGCTGAGGACGACTAAATCGGCAGAGAGTTTCATGTCGAAGATTTCCCCTGCGGTGAGTAAACCATCAACGACATCACCCTCCTCTTGTCCCCCCTTACTAAGGGAGGAAGGGGGGTTAGGGGCGAGGGCTATAGCACCCGGTACCCCAAAGCCTTTAAAATCGTGGAGTAAGCCGTGGGTGGCTAGATGAATGATGCGTGCCTGCTGCATTTTCTCCATCACTGTTGCTTTGGTGGCTTGGCTACCTGTGAGGGCTTCGGTGTTGAAGAAGTCGGCAATTTGATTCGCTTCTCTTTCTGCACCGGGGAGAGGAGTTAAGTTGGCAACTAATTCCCCAATTTCGATTTTGGGCATGGTAGGATTGCCGACAACTAGGACATCTCCAGTTGAGTTTTGAGTGTTGTGCTTCTGCTTGCGGGTTAAGTCGAGAACTTGGATTGCAGGTGCGGTGAGGATGGTATGTTTTTCTACTAAGTATTTGCTTTGTTCGTCTTGCAGAGCGGGGAAGGGAACGAGAAAGAGGGAGTCTTGCGGGATGAAGATGACTCGCTCGTTGGGGTCTTTGGGTAGCAAGTCGGTAATCGGTGCAATGAGGATTTGATGGAGTTGCCGTAATTTTTCGGTTGAGTTTTCGGATTGGGGATTGACGACGGTTACATCAAAGAGACTGCGACTTCTGACACCAATGTTGTCACGGCTGGTGGTAACGAGGTCTTGTAGGGATGTATCGAGGGATTTTAGGTCTACTTGCTTAAAGGCAGTTTCACCTGTGGGTTTGATAACCCAGATGTAGATAGCTTCATCCCCCATGGTGGAATACTGAACCAGTGTGGCTTTTTGTTTTTGGGCAATTTGCTTAATTTCTGGAAGGGTTGGGGGTTTTATATTAGCTTGATTACTGGAGTTTTGTGAGAGCTTGGAGTCTAATAACTCTACCAAAGCACGTCCACGACTGCGTTCGGAAATTTCTAAGGCTTTGTCAAATTTATTCTGTGCGACTAAGGCTTGTTGTAGAAAGCGATAGGTGTGATCTTGCTGTTCAAAAATGGAGATTTTCTGGTCATCTTTTAAGTCTCGTTGTCTCAGTGACTCCAGAGCCTCAATAGCTGCGAATAAGGTAGTTTCGGCTTGGGAATAGTTACCTTGAGCATTGTAAACTAACCCAATATTGTTGAGCGTTGTACCTTCTCCTCTCTTATCACCAATTTCAGTGCGAATGGCTAAAGCTTGTTGATAATTCTCCAACGCTTGTGGGTACTCTCCCAGGTCGTTGTAAACTGCCCCAATATTGTTGAGCTTACTACCTTCTCCTGCCTTGTTACCAATGTCTTGAGCAATGGCTAAAGCTTGTTGAAAAGACTCCAACGCTTGTGGGTACTCTCCCAGGCTGTGGTAAACTGTCCCAATATTGTTGAGCGTACTACCTTCTCCTGCCCTATCGCCAATGTCTTGGGCAATGGCTAAAGCTTGTTGATAATTCTCCAACGCTTGTGGGTACTCTCCCAGGTCGTTGTAAACTGCCCCAATATTGTTGAGCGTACTACCTTCTCCTGCCTTGTTACCAATTTCAGTGCGAATGGCTAAGGCTTGTTGAAAATACTCCAACGCTCGTGGGTACTCTCCCAGGTCGTTGTAAACTGCCCCAATATTGTTGAGCGTACTACCTTCTCCTGCCTTATCACTAATTTCAGTGCGAATGGCTAAGGCTTGTTGAAAATACTCCAACGCTTGTGGGTATTGTCCCAGGTTGAGGTAAACTGCCCCGATATAGTTGAGCGTTGCACCTTCACCTTGGCGCTCTCCAGTTTCTCTGAAAATAACAAAAGCAGTTTGAAACGTCTCCAAAGCTTCTCGAAACTGACCTTGCTGATACTGCTGAACTCCTACTTGGTACAGGCGAAACGCCTCGTCATTCCGTTCTTCTCTTGTCTGCGCCTGCGCCAAAACCGCACCACTTCCCCCACTATTCCCCACCCCTGGTAACGGACAACTCACCCCAATGAGTAAGGAGGCAGTAACAACACTAAGACGGTATAAATGACGATACATAGACAACTTTCTCTATTAAATTAATGGGTTAGCAAACTGCTCGTACATATCTCCCCTACGGAGAAGGTTATGCAAAAAAATCACTCAACTTATCGAGAGACGAATGCTCAATTGTATGCGAACTCTCCACACTCGCTCAGAGGGTGTTTGAAAAGTGTCATTTGTCATTCTGAGCGCAACGAAGTGGAGCGAAGAATCTCTGTGTAGCGTTGCGGTTCGAGATGCTTCACTACGCTATCGCTCCGTTCAGCATGACATTTTAGACTTCTCAAACATCCTCTCAGCTCACCTCAAATGTAATGGACAACGTCGCAATCTCCGCCGTACTGATATGCCTCGCTCTCACAACCGCAATACTGCGTTCCTCACTCAAATCCGCCAACAAATCCCCAACTACCTCAACAGGTTCCCTCAACGCCAACGCCCCCTCACTCCGATTCAACTCTTGCGCTAACGATACCAAGGTTTTAACCGCCCTTTCCATCGGCGTGCGGCTAGCAATTACCAACGCTTCAGCCCTTCCACTTTCCCTCGCCTGTAACCTCAATTGCTTCGGATCGCCAATCGTTAAAGTGCGCCCTGGATCTAATCGCATCCCTTCATTAGACGTGGGATAAAGATAGGGAAACACTACCACTAACCCACCAGTTGAGTCAATCAACAGCGTTGTCAGATACAGAGGTTCGCTTTCCTGGTTCGTGACGCGAAACTGAAACAGCTTTTTTTTGGGTAAGCGGTTGGGATAGACTGACTCTTGACTAGCTTGCTCCCGCCCCGTCGTCGTTCTGGCAAGTACCCGTTCCGGTTCTTCTACCAAATGCATCGACACTTCTACGTTCAGTTGAGAAGCCCGTGCGTTGAGCGTTTTTTTAATAATATAGGTAGCTAAAAACGATTTTAGTTTGGGTTCGAGACGTTCGATCGCACCAGTAACCGTTTCTCCCACCTCACCAAACGATCGCGCTACTGGGACAAAGGCTTCCGTAAATAAACCAATACTACCCACAGCCGGACGATTAGCAACCCCATCCCGTTGCAATTCCCGACGAGAATCGGCACTCACGCGACTGAGGATATATTGCACGCCCCCAGGGTAGGGAACGTTTCCCGGTTGTGCGGGAATAATTTCCGTCCGAGGCAGAGCCGCGATCGCATTTTGTAGTAGATTAATCTCACCCGAAAGTGACGGATCGACACCGAGGCGGAGGGTGAGATTCGCCGGAATAACGCGACTGTATTCTTGCAGCAGCATTCCCGGTTCCAACGCCCTTACTCCCCCCCGTTCCACCAACTTGACTTCCCCCCTCAAACCGTCACGGGATCGCAACTCTAGCTTGCCAGACGTCCGTCCCCCATCGTTTGCCATTGCAAATGTAGCACCCGGTTGGAAGGCTTCCAAACTTTCTTTCCCAACTCCCCCCAGCCATAACGTCGCCTCGTCACCCTTAACTTGGGTAATGACAGCATCCGCAGGAGGCACTTGTCGGTTAAAAAAGTAGATGGGACGATTGCGATCGCCATCCGCTAACGGCACTTGACGAGAAAGGGACTTTATGTTGTGAGCAATCTTGGCAATAGCATTCCCTACCGTATCCGTTTCCTGCCAGAGATACTGCGTCATCAGGTAGGTAAATGCCCCCGCATAAAAGTCACCTAAATAAGCATCCAAGGCTTCTTGATGGCGTTGCGCGGAAGCAACAATAACCCCTTTCGCCACTCCCTCACAGCGCTGACGCAGCAGTTCCGTTTCAGAAAGTTGCAAGCGTTCCATCCAGCGTTCTTGATAGGCAATTTCTTCCGGACTAGGTTGAAATCCATTCCCGGAAACGGAACGCACACGAAAGTTCCCGCGAGTACCGCCGCCAGAGTAACAACTATCCAGCACTGCCGTAACATTTTCAGTCTTTAACGCCGACATCAATAGAAATAAAGTGCGTCCCATGATGTCTAGGGCGATGCCATTTTGCCCGTCATCCGCCGGGACTAACGTGCTATTAAATTCATCGCTGACGAGTGGGTTGGGGCAATTTGAGAGGGAATTTGGGTCGTACAATCGGGAACCGTGTCCGGAAAAATGGAAAACAACGACATCTCCGGGTTTGGCTTGTTTAATTAAATGTTCTTCAAACGCAGTTAAGATTATCTGGCGAGTCGGTTGCTTGTCCGGAGTTTCATCACTTGTTAAGCGGATAATATCATGGGGATGGAAACCACAACGGTGAATCAGCAGGTATTCTTGCAAGTCTACATCTGTGACACAGCCTGCTAAATTGCCGAAGCGATCGCTATTGGGATACTGATTAATTCCGACTAACAGCGCCAACTTGCGTGGAGTATCTTGGGCGAGAACTTTAGCATAGCGATTACTTTTGTTGACAATATCCCACTGACTTAATACCAAACTGGCTAGAGTTGAGCCAGCAAATTGCAAGAAATGACGGCGAGAAATACGAGCCATAATTTTGGGATTACAAACGCTTAGTTGCTAATGCCAATTCCTGTATAGCTAAGATAAATCATTCATGTAAATTTCTTGCTCCCCTCTCCCACCGAGGGAGCGGGATTGGGGTGAGGAGGGTTCGCGAATCAAATCTGTTCGCTATAGATTCCCCTAAATTTTCAATTACATGGTCATTCTGCCTCCCCAATTAAAGTAAACGCTGCCCAAGCTCTGGGATTGTCGTGGTGTTTTTCCATCATCGCCAGCATCGCCATTCGCAAGGATTGGGCTTTATCGAGATTCTTTTCGTAGAAATTGGCATAAAATTCGGTCATCAATTCGGCTGTGGGAGCGTCGGGAACAGACCAAAGTGAGACAAGCACGCTGGGGACACCAGCAGAAATAAATGAGCGAGATAAGCCAATGACACCATCACCCGTGATGCGTCCGCGTCCGGTGTTACAGGCACTCAAGATTAATAATTCGGCATTTAGAGTTAGTTTGCCTGCTTCGTTGAGTGCAAAGATTTCTTCGGCGGTAAGCAGTCCGTCATTGTGGGGTTCGTTACCTGTTGAGGCAAGTGCTATACCACCGAGCAGGGGCTGCTGCTCGTTAAAAGTGCCGTGGGTTGCTAAATGAATGATTCGGGCATTGGGTAACTTTTGCATAATGGCAGGTTCGGTGGCTTGGGAGCCAATGAGCGGCTCGGTATTCAGCAGTTTAGCTACAGCAAAAGCTTCTTTTTCCGCACCTTTGAGAAGAGAAAATCCAGAAGGCATGGGGCTAGGATTGCCCACAATCAGAGCATTGTTTCCTGGCACCGCATCGCTGCGTGTCCCTATCCGTTGTCTTTGTTCCCGTGTAAGTTCCAAGGCTTGAATTGAGGGAGCGGTAAGAATAGTATGCTTTTCGACTAAATACTTACCGTCTGAGTCCATTAACGCCGGGAAGGGAACGCGGAATAGGTCTTGATGAGGAATAAAAATGACCCGCTCTTCTGAGTTACTGGGTAAAAGGTCAGCAATGGGTTGGATGAGAAGTTGATGAAGTTGCGTTAAGGATTTAGTTTGGCGTTGAGGATCGGGGGCAGAAGTTGTGAGAGTTACCTCAAAAATACCGTTGCGATCTTCGCCGACTCCCAAAGATTCAAGTGTTTCGGTAACGAGTATTTGTAGAGGCGAACTATCTGTAGTCGTTCCTGGCAATTTGAGATCGACCTGGCGAAACGTGACTTTGCCCTTGGGTGAAATAACCCAAATGTAAAGTGCGTCCGGTGAAACAAGTGAATATTCAACAAGTGTAGTGTTTTGCTGTTGAGCAACTTTTTTAATATCATTAAGCTGGAAATGCTTGATAGGCGGTGGTGTCTCTGAGAGCGGAGATAACCTCCTTCTTAATAATTCGACAAAGGCTTGCGTCCTCCCTCGCTCTGAAATTTCCAAAGCTTCATTAGTTTTATTCCGAGCAATGAGAACTCTTTGTAAACTCAAGTAAGTGTTGAGTTGCGTATCAAAAATCGAAACTTTCTGATTATCATCTAATCCACCCCGGAGAGATTCTAGAACTTTAATACCCTCAAATAGAGTACTCTCTGCTGAAGTGAGATTACCCTGACCGTAGAAAGCAAGTCCTAGATTATTCAGTGTCCTCCCCTCAGATTGAGAGTCTTTAATTTCGCGTGCGATTGCCAAAGTCTGCTGGAAGTAATCGATCGCTTTCGGATAGTCTCCTAGGTTCAGGTAGGCGAGTCCAATACCACCCAGTGTTATCCCCTCACCTTGATGGTCTTGAATCTGGCGTGCAATTGCCAAGCTCTGCTGAGAGTAATCAATTGCTTTTAAGTAGTCCCCCTGATTACGGTAAGAAATACTGAGATTTCCTAGTGCTGTACCCTCACCTTGACGGTCTTGAATTTGGCGTGTAATCGTCAATTGTTGCTGGAAGTAATCAATCGCTTTTGAGAAATCTCTCAAGCCTAGGTAAGCGGCACCGATATTTCCTATTGCTACACTCTCACTTTTACGCTCTTGAATTTGACGAGCAATTTCTAAGTGCTGCTGGAAGTACTCAATTGCTTTTGGATAGTCTCCTATGTGCAGGTAGGCTAGACCAATACCTCCCAGTGCCCTTCCTTCAATTTGAGAGTCTTGAATTTCCCGTGCAATTGCCAAGCTCTGCTGAGAGTACTCAATTACTTGCGAATAGCTTCCCAAGTTCAGGTAGGCAGCACCAAGATTTAACAGTGCCCTCCCCTCACCTTGACGATCTTGAATTTCGTGGGCAATTTTCAAATGTCGCTGAGAGTAATCAATCGCTTTCGGATAGTCTCCCTGGTAAAAATGAGCCATACCCAGATTTCCTAGTGCCTGACCCTCAATTGGAGGATCTTGAATTTCCCGTGCAACTGCCAAGCTCTGCTGGGAGTAATCAATCGCTTTCGGGTAGTCTCCTTGGTTAAGATAACCAGCACCAAGATTTAACAGTGCCCTCCCCTCAACTTGAGGGTCTTGAATTTGGCGTGCAATTGTCAAGCTCTGCTGGGAGTAATCAATTGCTTTTGGGTAGTCTCCCTGATTAAGGTATATAACACCGAGATTTCCTAATACCTGGCCCTCAATTTGAGAGTCTCCATTGGCGCGTGCAATTGTTAAGCTTTGTTGAGAGTAATCAATCGCTTTAGCGTAGTCTCCCAAATTAAGGTAAGCAAAACCGAGATTTCCTAATACCTGACCCTCGCTTACGCTTAGGGTGACAACAAGACCGAGATTTTCTGATGTCCATCCCTTGTCTTGACCATTTTTTATCTCCTGATCGATACTCAGTGCCTGTTGCCAAGACTGTATAGCTGCTTCAAATTGGCTGTTCTGAAATTGTTGAATGCCTTGATTAGCGTAAGCATTCTTGAGATACAACAGCGCAAATCCCTCGCTTAGACGGTCTTCTGTCTCCCTAGCAACTGCCAAATACTGCTGGTGATACTCAATTGATCGATCAATTGATCGAGCGTAGTCTCCTAGAGAATCGTAAGCATTACCGAGATCGCGCAGTATCAATCCTTCGCCTTGACGTTCTTTTGTCTGCTGGTAAATATTCAGTGCTTGTTGCCAAGATTGTAATGCAGCTTCAATTTGATTGGTCTGATACTGCTGCTGACCTTGGTTCTGAAGGCGAACGGCTTCTGCTATGCGAGGATTGCTTTCACTTTGCGCCTCTGCAAGATCGTATCGCACTATAGTTTCCAATTGGAAGTTTTCAATTTCCCGTGCAATTACCAAAGACTGCTGAAAGTACTCTATCGCTTTGGCGTAGTCTCGCAGATCTTGGTAAGCCTTACCGAGAAAACGCAGTATCCAGATCTCGCCTTGACGGTCTTGAATTTGGCGTGCGATTGCCAAAGATTGCTGAAAATGCTCTATCGCTTTCGGGTAGTCTCCCAGGTTACGGTAGACTAAACCAAGATTTCGCAGTGTCCGTACCTCGCCTTGACGGTCTTTAATTTCCCGGTAGATAATCAGTGCCTGTTGCCAAGACTGTAATGCTGCCTCAAATTGACTGGTCTCCGACTGCTCAATCCCTTGCTGAAACCGTTGGTCTGCTTCAGCTTTCCGGGCATCTGATGTTTGCGCCACCACTTCAGATTCCCTAAACGTCACCGGAAAATTTAACCAAAAAGATTGCAACATGATAAGTAGCACAGTGCTAGATGCAATCCAGAAAAATCGTTTCAATCCCATAGCCCGAACAATCCAACCTGAGTGTATAAGATAATTACCTACTCAAATATATCTTTGGGCTAGGGAACTTATGCGAACATCCAAGCAGTACCCTATCGAGAGGCAGACTCATTTTTTGTAGGAGGGTGAGCGCTCAAACCACTACGGAATACAATTTTAGCCTAATTATAGTACTTATGCACTAAAAACTTAAGTTTGAAGTGCTGCTTGAAGATGTCCCCGAGTTGTTTATCAAGGCTAAAGCCCTTACTACAAACGACGAACGAACGGAGAATATCAAACGGCGTTTTCCTCTCCTTCCTGAACATCGCCTAACACATCATCACTCCAATGCACTGGAAAACTATCACCCCTTTCGTTAATAAATTGATCCAGTTTCTCTAGGGCTAGGGGTTCAGGGAGTGGGTAACGCACCCGAATCGTCTTCTGTAAATCGGTATAGTAGTGCATAAACGTGGCAAAATCTCTGGGATATTTGTCCTCATCTACGCCAACAAACTCACCCCGCAAACGGGCGCGGTTGAGAACAGTACGCCAATCCTCAATTGAAGACAAACCGATGGAATCTGTTCCATGAGAAAAAAGCATCATGTAGATCTCATCATAAGCGTCTGTACTGTCTAAATATTGGTTTAGCCAATTGAAAGACACTTCTGTATTAAACTTCATCCAAAACGGGACTGAACCCGTTCGCAAAGTCCAAAACGGTTCTTGCAGGATAAATGATTCAACTAATAACCGATTGGAAACAATCTGACGCTGCTTGTACCACCACCGATAAAACTCAGCCACAAAGGGACTCATATCCTCCGGTTGCTCAAACGTGATCCGCCGCACCCGATACCCTCGCTGACGGGCAAAACGCTCTACATCCTCACGTAGGCTTGGCTCAAAGCCCCACTCCGCCTCCGGGCGATCGCGATCTGGGGTGGGTGGGTCCCATTGTCGGAGGGGTGACTGGTATTTCTCCAGAAACTGGGCAACTCGTTCGCCACCGTGGAGGAACTCTTCTGCTGTTGCACCGGATGGTGCGCCAAACTGGAAAATATGGCGATCGCTAACCTGAGTGGTGGGGAAGGTACGTTGGCATTCGACGAGAAAGATTGTCCCGCCTCTGGGTAACGAATTCTCCAAGAAGCGTTCGTAAGTTTTACCTAGGCGCAAGCGCTTGACGCGAAAATAGCTCATCCCCTGACTCGTCAACATGCGATTGTCAAAGGGTATTTTCACTTAGATCTCCTGTGTCACCATCTGCGATTTTGTTGCCTCTAGGAACGCTTTTGTTACACGGCTCAATTCTAGAGGAGCGCTGTAATTCAGAGTATGTCCGCCCCCAGGAATCACGGCTAATTGAGCTTGGGGCAATAGTTCCACGACTTCCTCTGCCCAATACGGTGGCACCAGCGGGTCTTTTCCACCGCGCACAACCAAGGTGGGGACTTGCATGTCGGGAAGCTTTGCCTCGATGCGATCGGCTAGGGCAATCTGGACAGTACAGATAGAGCGCAGTAAACCAGCTTACCAGTAATCATAAGCTTGAATCGGTGCTTGGGAGGAATCTTCATAGCGTGAGTCTAGAATCAATTGCCACAACTGTTGCCCGAATGTGCGGGCGTGCCGATTCATTGTCGGTCCCTGCAACACGGCTCGTTCGATGCGATTAGGGTGACGGATGGCAAACTCTACGATAATTTGGCAGCCGAAGGAATTCCCCAACATTGTCGCTCGCTCGATTCCTACGGCATCCATCCATTTACATAAGATATCGGCTAATTCAGGCAACTCCAGCATATAGTCTGGCTTATCACTTTCACCGTAACCAGGTAAGTCGGGTGCGTAAACATGAGCAACGGGTGCGAGTAACTCAGCCGTGGGCATCATATAGCGACTGGAAACCACCAGTCCATGGATCAGGATCATGATGGGAGCGTCTTCGGGTAGCGCCTCTGTGGATCTGCGATCGTGTATGGACAAACCATCAACCATTGTGTACTGACGTTGCAGTTTTTCTTCAGATAAACTCATTATTAAGTAGGTGGGCAAAATTAAATTTAACGGCGGGCATCGTCATTTGTCATTTGTCATTTGTCATTTGTCATACTCGCTTTTATCGAGAAGCAAGCTACGTTTATGTAAGGGTTGGAGGACAAGGGAACACGGTGTAACAGGGAACGGTAAGGATTTGACGCCTCTAATTAACGCCATTCTCCCGTTAAAAGTGGTTCAATGGGATGGCGTGACTTACGCATCCGCAGGTCATTCAGGATTTCAGCCGTACTTTCGGTTTCTGATTGTGGATCGAGTTCGATACCAAGTTCTTTAGAAACATCGGCGGCGGCTGAAATTAACACCATTTCTGCGCCACTGTAGTCGAGAAAATGCGGGGGGTTGGCGGCAATAAAACGATGATTTTTAAACCGTTTTTGCAGGTGTTGCGGGAAGTCAACTTTTTGCTCCTCTCCTAAGCCAGCGCCCTGCGGAGATGGTTTATCGGGATTTTTGATATTGAGAATATAACTTCCTTCCGGTTCGATCCGTAGTTCCTGCTGCGCTTGACCTTGTTCTTCCGGAAGTTCCAGGGCATAAACTAGATGAGTGTGATCATTGTGAAGCACCAGATCATAGACCCCTTCGCCAACGGAACGGGCAGCAGGTTGCTCTCGTTTGCCTCGGGTTTTTGTCTGATAGGTCTTTTCTCTTAAACCCTGCTCAATCTTTTTGGCGTCACTACTGACACTTTCGACAAAGCCCCAGGTTTGTTGCCCATGCTGGCTCACTTCTGGTAGTTGTTTTTGTCCGACTACAATCAGGCGATAGGATGCCTTTCCGTGAGGTTTCAGAACCATGTAGAACCGCTGCACATCATCAAGTCCTTCGACAGAATGTTCTTCGACTTTTGGTCGGTAGCAGAAGTAGATGTTGCCTTGTTCAAGAACTTCGACGTTGTTCTGTTGATCTCGATCGTTTGCCATGAAATTGCTCCTTATAGGGTTGGCATAATTGCCAGAACATCAGTCCAGTAATAGGGGTTGACAAATAAACTAAAATGTGAATATTTTGAGTAATCTTTTTTATGTATTACTCAACTGAGGCTCTCGGCATAGTTTTTCGGTGAATTCTTGTTGTTGATCACACTTCAGCATAAACATACGCCTGGTCAAAAATACCCTATCTTTAGGCTGAAATAACTGTAAGTCGGTTGATGGAAATAAACGGAACTATGTTAATTTCTGTAAAGACAAGCCTCAAACCCTTACGAATGACAAAGGACTGAACTACCAGAAAAAGGGACTTCAGAAGGTTTTGAGATGCATTTTGAGAGGCGATGTCGGTCGATTTGTGAACTGGTAACAGTCTTCTCAGCGCGGCTCTATGGCGCTCGGAGTCGCAAGAATAAGAAGCTAATTGACGGTGTTTCAAGTGCAATCGAAGAATCTCAAAAATAATCTACCCAATCCCTTGACGTTGGGGAGATATGTCCACATAGTAGAGGAGTAAATTGCCAGTTTGGGTAGATATGGCGACAATTATTATTGGACACAGGCTATTTGCCAATAGTGAAGATGAAGCGAAGGAAAAAGGATTACCTTTGCTCGAGAATCTTTGGGAACGCCTTTCTAAATCACTGGAAGCGGTTAAAAAAGACTGCTTAAATCGTTACCCAGACTTGATAATGGAGATCTCTAGTCTGGAAAAAGAATTTGTTGATTTTGACCAGTGGGACAAACAGGATGGTGAAAAAGTTTGGGATTTAAGTTACTGGGCTGAGGTGAAAGCGACCTCCCCCGATGGTGATCCAGAATGTGATTTTGAGATTGATCAGTATGACCAATGGCAAAAGCTTGGAGAGCCGATGTACAAGGATGTCTACGAGCCTCTTTATGATTGCGACTGGTCATCTATTAAGCCTTTTTGCGATGCGGATAGCGACACTATTGGTGATATTGTCTCTGTTCAGTTTGACGCTGTAAAAGCTGTTGATAGCTACCACGGCGGAATTCATTTTTACAATAATAACGAATGGCTATGAAAACTTACGCAACCGATAAATTGCCTGTCATTCTGCAAAATTTCATAGCTGATTACAGCACTTGCCATTCCAGCAAATTGCCCTTCAGGATAGCCCGAAATGTACGCAGCAAAAGCAATGGCTCCAAACTGTGAAATCCATTTTAACCTCCAGAGTTTCCTTTGCCTCAGTTACTGAGTGCTGAAACTTTTGTACACTTGATTGAAGAACTCAGAGAGCTTACCCTCATCTAATTTGCCATTTGTGCGAACCCCACTACAGACATCCACGCCAAAGGGTTGAACGGCTTGAATCGCATCCTTGACATTCTCTGGAGTGAGTCCACCCGCTAAGAAAACAGGCACGTTGACCAATTCCCGGATACGTCGGCTAATCGTCCAATCATGAACTCGCCCGGTTCTGCCCAGTTCTTTCTCTGGTAACAGGGGATTCCCCGAATCGAGTATCAAGGCGGAAACAGAACGGGCAACGGCTAACGCTTCCTCGATCGCGGCTTCGCTGGTGACATGAATGGCTTGGACAATGGCAATTCCAGGTAATGCCTGACGTAAATCATCATGGCTTCCCCACTGTAGGCGATCGCAAATCTGAATCGTGTTAACGCCTAGGCGTCGTTGCTGGGCAACAATTGCTAAGGTATCAAATTTACTGGTGAGTAGAAATGAAGAGACACCCGGAGGGACTTTAGTGGTGACTTGGGCAATCAAGCCTTCAGACACCATGCCCGGTCCACTGGGCATCTCGGATACTAAGCCTATGGCAGCAGCGCCATAACGAATGGCGAGATTGGCTTCGTTCATGCTACTAATGCAGCAAATTTTAACTCTGGGTCGGATTGTTGGTTCCATCAACTTCCTATGAAAAACGTTCTGATATAAAGGTTTGAGGAGAAGGCGAACCGACCCAATTGAGTAGAGGGCGACCCGACCGTCTGTAGGGGCGGGTTTTACCGATACCATGTAAGCAAAAACTGGTAACTTATGTAAACCCGCCCTATTTCTGGTGTTGTTAATTAGGCTAAGCGGGTCGCCCCTACCTTGTTGATGATAACTCTATTCCGAGACCAATTCGTTTTAGCCAGAGGAACGATCAACCCATTGGAAAAATAACTGGCTTTGTTGAACATCCTGATTCACACCATAACTGGTAATGGTTAGCGATCGCAGGTGGTCAAATAAGGGTTGACCAATGAGTTCTACCACCCGCAAAATGGGAAACTGACGCTCAATTAAGGGTTGGCTCTCTAACCAGTTTAGATAGAGATACCCATCATTTCGAGTCGGTAAAGCCGCGATCGCGTTCTGGAAGTCTAGGTTTTGAACCAGGGAATCCTTCACCCCATTCAGCGCCGCGTCCATCGCCTCAATGGATGTGGCAAACACTTCATAGTCTCCCACCGTGGTGTGAACCCCCCGAACTTGGGCTTGTAGACTTAACAACCCATCTTGGCGATTCTTCAGCGCTTTCGCTGTCACCAACTTCGTCCACGCCGTCGTCGTGCGATCGCCAAACGGGAGTTCTCCCACATTGAGTCCCTGCTGTTTGGCGACGATATCCAAATGCTCAATCGCGTCAATTGCCCGATCATTATTAGCCGTTTGCGCCACAAAAATCCAGTCGGGATTCGGTTGATCCGGTCGAGGAAACAGGGATAGGGCATAATCCCCTTCCACCCAACTGAAAATCTCTTCTGGTAATTGAATTCCCCAACGAGACTCTAACTGGGCAATTCCTTGGTCAAGTAAGCTACTTAGACTCTCATCGGTTTCCAGTCGGGTGGACAGTTGTTCCCAAAATTGGTTTAAATTCACCCCAGCAATTGCCAACCCACTTTGGGCGGGAACGTACTGGAGAGCATCAACAGGTTGGGACAGGACTGGGGTAATCGGTTCTGGACTCGATTTTGACCGAGGAATCGCCGTTTGTGCTAACAACCCCTGACGAGTGAGGGACAAGGTAATCGCCAAGCTTTTGGACACCTCAAATGACTCGCGATTGGGAATCGGTTGATTAGAAATCCAAGCGGCTAGGGCGGGTAAATTCACCACGCTGAATCCAATTCTTGGTTCTGTCAAACTTTGCAGCAGTTGTTGATAATCGAAATTTTCTGCCAAACTCAAATCAGGCACTTGTACTGTATTAATCGCATTCCGCAAGACCTTAGGGTGATTGGCATAGAGGACAAAGCGATCACCCACAATCGCGCTGGTTAAGGTATCCGGGATAGGACGAGAGTCTGTATCCTTTGCTACCTTTTTCCCTGGGGGATTCGAGGATTGATAAATTAGGTTGACCCCTTGATAGGATTCAACGACTAAATCGGCTGGGTCGGTAATCGCGAGTCGAGAATAAACCTGTTCCTGCGCGGCTTCAGGATCGTTGGTCGTAAAAACGAGTAAATATCCCGGTTGTGCCGCATTTTCGGGATTCCGGTCAACGTCTAACGACGTTACCGCCAGGGTCAGTTCATCATCAATCCAGGGTTGAATGTCCCGTTGATAATCCAGTCCTAAATTCGCCAGCAGACTATTTTCCAGTTGCTTAAATTCCGCGATCGCACCTCGTCGCTTCTGGGGTGGAACCACCACTTGCCGCAATGCTGCCAAACGGTCTGGATTCACGAGCAACGATATCATGGCAGGGGCTTGTTTCGGCACAAAAATCGCCGCCGTGGGAGTCTTGACCTCCTGTTCCTGCAATAGAGTTAGGGGGCTGTGGGCGCTAACCCAAAACCAGCCACCGCCAGCCAATAACAGCAACATTACCACACTGGCTGCTAAGGCATAAAAAAACGAGCGTAGTTTCATTGTCATTTGTCATTTGTCATTTGTCATTTGTCATTTGTCATTTGTCATTTGTCATTTGTCATTTGTCATTTGTCATTTGTCATTTGTCATTTGTCATTTGTCATTTGTCATTTGTCATTTGTCATTTGCGCTCGCTCCTTACCCTATCTCCTCTTATGCGCTTTTGTGTTTCTTACCTTTCTTACCAATTTTCCCCACACCCCACACCCCACACCCCACACCCCACACCCCACACCCCACACCCCACACCCCACACCCCACACCCTTTGCCAATCTTAAGGATATCGGTATTCTGGTATGTATTATTTTCCTTGCATCAGTTATGTCAGCTCAATCCTTTAATCAATCTATTCCCCAAATCAGTGTTGAAGAACTCGCGCAGCGGATCAGCCAAGCACCACAAGGACTTCAGCTTATCGACGTGCGAGAACCCCAAGAAGTCGCGATCGCGCATATTCAGGGGTTTGATGTTCTCCCCTTGAGCGAATTTGCCCAATGGTCCGACCAAATCCACAGCCGCTTTGAAGCTGATGCTGAAACCTTGGTGATGTGTCACCATGGTATTCGTTCCGCTCAAATGTGTCAGTGGTTAGCCGATCAGGGGTTTACCAATGTCAAAAATGTCGTTGGTGGAATTGATGCATACTCCGCAACGGTCGATCCTACCATCCCTCGCTACTAGCAGTCGATCATGGCAAGCTACAGAATCCTAGTTTCTTCTGTTATCTTTGGATCAATACTCATCCAACCAGGAAAGCCTGTCACTTAAAAAGTCAGTTTAGCGGCGTTGGCGATTTAACCTATCTTTAGGGATATCTAGGAGAGACATTTCTCCAGAAATTCGCCATAACCCTCATGATTTTAAAGGATTCTGGTGAAAATCTGATTAAGTTCGGCTTTTTTTCAAATGTCTGTACACGTCAGTCTTAATAGTCGGCAACAACATATTCTCTGGGCAACTATCCGTCATTACATTGCGACGGCGGAACCTGTGGGTTCCAAAGTTTTAGCCCACGAGTATGATCTGAGTGTTAGTCCTGCTACAATTCGCTCTTGTATGAGCGTTCTAGAAAAATCTGGCTTACTCTATCAACCTCATACCTCTGCAGGACGGGTTCCCTCGGATTCAGGATATCGGATTTATGTGGATCGGCTGATTAAACCCTCCAATACGTTGGGACGTCAAGCGGAAACATTACTATCGGATCATTTGAAGGGAGACGATTTCAATTTTGAGGCTTTGTTACGGGATGCGGGGCAAATTCTCTCAACCTTGAGTGGGTATATTACCCTGATTACTTTACCTCAAACTCAAACAACACGATTGCGCCATTTGCAATTGGTGTCTGTCGCACCAGGGCGGGTGATGTTGATTGTGGTGACTGATGCCTATCAAACCCAATCCATTGTCATGGAATTACCCTCGGTATCAGAAGATGATCCACCGGATGAAGCGGCTGTTGAGCAAGAGTTACAGATATTATCTAATTTTTTAAGTAGTAAGCTTCGGGGACGTTCTCTGGGTGAATTGGTGAACTTAGACTGGAGTGAACTTGACCGCGAATTTGCCCAGTATGCCGATTTCTTGAAGAAGGTATTGGCAGAATTAACTCGTCCGATGAAAACATCAGTAGCCACGCCGATTTTAGTTCGGGGGATTGCCGAGTTATTGCGTCAGCCAGAATTTGCTGAGTTGCAACAAGTTCAAATGTTGCTGCATCTGTTGGAAGAAGAACAGGAACAACTTTGGCCCCTAATCTTTGAACTTCCTGATAGTTTGAATTCTAAGCGTCGGGCAAAAGTGCGAATTGGCACAGAGAACCCTTTGGAACCGATGCAAACCTGTACGTTAGTTAGTGCGACCTACGAACAGGATAATCTACCCGTAGGCAGTGTGGGAATTCTGGGTCCAACTCGGATGCTATATGAAAACGCGATCGCACTTGTGGAAGCCACGGCTGATTATCTGACGGAGGCGTTGAGTCAGGTGGCGTAGTCATTTGTCTTATGTCATTCGTCATTCGTCTTATGTCATTCGTCTTATGTCATTCGTCAAATTTAGGTTGGGATCAGGGCGGGTTTCGTTGTTTATTTTGAGGCGGGTTAACTCATTTAATCCCTAAACCCGCCCCTACCTCTTGGGGAGGCGATCGCGATTGGGAATCAGGTTGGTTTTATTGTCAGGTTTGAGGTTAATATAGAAGTCTTATATCGGGGCGGTAGATTTAATGTATGGGCTTTATTTAGGGGCAAAATTAATGGATAAACCAATAACCTTTCAACAAAACCCGCCCTTCTCCAACCGTTCACCTCAATCCCCAATTTATCCCGACCGATTTGGGATGCGATCGCGCCTAACAATCGGCTGGGTTGTATTGTCCAGTTTAAGCTTAATCTATAAATCTGATATTGGCACAATAAATCCAATGTAGGGGCGGGTTTAGGGATAAAATTAACCCAGAAACCAATAACCTTTCAACAAAACCCGCCCTTCTCCAACCGTTCACCTCAATCCCCAATTTATCCCGACCGATTTGGGGTGCGATCGCGCCTAACAATCGGCTAGGTTGTATTGTCGAGTTTAAGGTTAATCTAGAAATCTGATATCGGCATAATAAATCCAATGTAGGGGCGGGTAATGTGACAAAATTAACCGATAAACCAATAACCTTTCGACAAAACCCGCCCTTCTCCACCATCATCGCCTATTCGGTAACAATACCAAAATTAGGATTATAGTCGCCGATCCAAACTCGTAAGCTGGGGAATATTTCTTGAGAGTAAGCATCGGCTAGCTTGGGAGTGACGCCGACGCCATAGTGCAGCAGGAATCGCCATTGTTTTTGACTCAATCTCTGTTGCTTTTGCGCTAATTCAATCAGTTGTTTTGCGGTGTCTTCTTGGGGGATAATCACATTAACGTTATTATTCTCAATCATTTGGAAGTGAGTATCGGTATCTTTGAACATAAAACCCTCTCTTCGCTTTTGGATATCCTGCTGATCTAAGTTAACCGCAGGATTGGCTAAAAAGCTTTTGAAATAGTCTTGACAACTGGCTTCATCGTGTAAAGATTGACCCGCTTTGAGTAAATTGCGGGTGATTTGAATTTTGTCCCTGTCTTGCTGCGGAAACCCTTGATTTTTGAGTTCAAATATGGTACATTTAGCGTCGTGTGATTTATGATTCCGGTTGACTCGTCCTGCGGTTTGAATGATGGAATCTAATCCCGCGATCGCACGATACCCAGCCGCGAAGTCTATATCTACTCCGGCTTCGATTAACTGGGTGCTGATTAGATAAACAGGCAAATCTTGGTTCAAGCGATCGCGCACTTGCTTAAGTACCCGGCGACGGTGGGCGGCGTACATATTCGTACTCAGGTGAAAGGTATTTCCCAGTTCCGATAATACCTCAAATCCCTGATGGGCATCTATTTTAGCACTAACAACGATAAGGGCATTCTGCAGGGAACGTTGGCGGATATCCTGGAGTAAATCATGCCAATCCCAGGTTTGTGGCTGATAGTGATACTCGACTCGCTGGAGTGTTTTGGCGTGGTTTTGACGCTGATTTAACGGTACAATATCACGAATTTCTGGCAGATCGAGAATCCCATACCAAGGTTGAGTTGCTGAACAGAATACCACAGAACAGTTCCACTTGTCTACCAATCCCCGTAACATGGACATGATTGGATTGAGGTAGTTTGTTGGTAATGCCTGAACTTCATCTAAAATAATCACACTATTGGTGATGCGATGCACTTTCCGGCATTGGCTGGGGCGGCGACTAAAGAGACTTTCAAACAGTTGAACGGTTGTGGATACAATAACCGGATAATCCCAACCTTGGGCGGCGAATTGGTAACGGTGTAATTCGTCAGTATGGGTATCGAATACCACACCGCTATGATGTTCTAATACGGCATTTTCCGAGAAACTCTCTCGGTAAACTTGGGCGGCTTGTTCAATAATACTGGTAAACGGTGGACAGTAAATAATTCGTTTTTGCTGGTAGTTTTGGGCATGATTGAGGGCAAATGCCATGACACTTAGGGTTTTCCCTCCACCCGTGGGAGTGGTGAGGCGAAAAAATCCCGGTTTCAGCGTAGCGGCGGCTTGACAATGGTGATAAATGTCTCGGCGGATGGCGTTGATAGGGGTATCTGCTGCGTTTTTTATTAGATGGTGATAGTGGGTTTCAAATTGGAGGATTAATTGGTCTATAGTTGCAGGTTTAACGGTATCCCCGTCACCCAAAAATCGGGCAGCACTTTCTCGATCTGCATCCACTAACGCCGAGAAAATAATCCGAATTAATAAGTCTTCGGTGAGGGGATGTTCTGGATGATGGGAAGGACAATTAAAGAAATTATCGCCTAATTCATCTTTGGCGATCGCCTGGATAGATTGCCAATGCTGATCACCTTTCAGCTTCTGCTGGATACCGTCTGCACCACCGAGATTATGTAATCCAGAATGATGTCCTAAAATGGCAAATGCTACGCCATGAAGTCCTTTTTTCCAGGCTAACGCTGCACCATGAATAGCATGTCCAGGAGATTTACATTTATTCCCGGCAATACTAGCTTGTAAATACTGCTGCCAAGCGGGGTCAAATTTACCTAAATCATGCCATTTTCCAGCTAGTTCAGCTAGAGGGTGAACAGAAGCTGCGATCGCGCCTGTTTCTTCTAGGTGTTCTTTAACCGTTTGAACAGTTCCATCTTGACGAGGAGGGCGAGAAATCCGGATGTTAGACTGAGGCGATTGTTCAGAATTTATAGAATGAGTTTGTAGAGATTCTGAATTCATAGTAGGGGATTCCTAATTCATTCTTGCTCCCCTCTCCCCGGCGTGGGAGAGGGGCTGGGGGTGAGGGAGTTTTCATTTATAAATGCTATAAAGGTAATCATACCGAATCCTCAACTGAACAGGAGATGAGTAGCCAAGCCAACGAAATAACCTTCAAAATTTGGGGTGATCGCGCCTTATTTACCCGCCCCGAATTTAAAACTGAACAAGTCACCTATGATGTAATTACCCCCTCCGCCGCCAAAGGAATCGCCGAGTCTATTTTCTGGAAACCTGAAATTCAGTATCAGGTGATTCAGATTAGCCTCCTCAAATCCATTCAGAAAGCTTCGATTCTACGGAATAGCCTAAAATCGCGCCAATCTTATCGTACTGCCAAAACTGGAGGAATCCTAGAAATTGAGCGCGATCGCACCCAGCGACATGCCCTAATTTTAAACGATGTCGCCTATTTTGTCACGATTCAGATGCAGCGTCAGTCTCATGCAACTGATCCCTTAACTAAATATCTGGAAATATTTAAACGCCGATTAGCCAAGGGGCAATGTTTTCAGCAACCCTATTTAGGCTGTCGAGAATTCGTGGCGTATTTTAGTCAGCCAACGGATAATGAACAGCCCATTGATTTAACTACCGATTTAGGATTAATGCTGCATCATATTGAGTTTACATCAGAAGGAGCAAAACCGATATTTTTTCGCGCCTCGATTCAAAAGGGTGTGATGGATTGTCGGGTAGGTTGATGAATCTGGCGACTGGCTGACTTTTCACAGTGGCGCAACGTGAGTGTGAATTGTGTAGGGGCGGGTTTCACCACTATCTTTTCGGTTGCAACCTGATGTAACTAAACCCGCCCCAACTCAGGTTTTTAGACTTCCCCTGAAAAGTCAGGGCGACTGGAAGTCGCAGCTACACAAACCAAGTCCGCCTGCGCGGACTCGACTAGAAAGTCCCCCTTATAGATCCCCCTTCCGTCCCCCTTCAAAAGGGGGAGACCAGATGTTGCTTCGCATTTTTTGCATGGGGATTTAGGGGGATCGAACAATGACATTGACAAACTCCAACTTATAATAAAACTATGACCATACTCGCTGAATTAGTTAAACTCTCCCACACGATTGACCTTCCCGCCAAAGCTTACGCCGAATCTACAATTTACTGGCAAATTATTCTCAATCTCGATGGCAGTTTCAATCGTATTGTCGAACTCACTACCCCCCAATATGACCGCAAAGGCAAAGCCAAAAAGCCGAAACCGGGTCAAAAACTATCCTGTCCCCATATTCGCCGCAATGCGATTCAGCCTAAATTAATTACCGATACCGTTGACTATGTTTTCGGTGATGGAGAAAAAGCCCAAGCCTATCGCGCCCTCTTACAACGTTGTTATCAAGCCACACAAGAACCAGCGGTTCATGCTATCTTAACCTTCCTCAATTCTCATCCTCAACTCGAAGAACTTCAACCCAAGCAAACCGTCACCTTTACCATTGATCAAGTCCCTGGCTATATTCATGATTTACCCGCCGTGCAACAATTTTGGGCGCGATATGTGGATGAAATAACCGCCAGCGATCGCCCGGTGATGCAGTGTTTAGTTACGGGGGAGGAATTACCCGTAACCACGAAGTTTTCCTTGCAGATTAAAGGCGTACCGGGGACAAATTCGGCGGGGGCTTCTTTAATCAGTGCCTATGATAAATCCTGTTGGTCTTACGGGTTATCGGGTGCATTAGTTTCACCAATTAGCGCCGAAGCCGATGAACAATTTTCCCAAGCCCTGAGTTATCTGTTACGGGACGACAATCATCATATTAATATCGGCGGTACAACCTTTGTTTTATGGGCGGATTCTGGGGGAATGACGCGGCATTTATTTGAAACGCCAAGTGTAGAAACCGTGCGAGATTATCTGAATTTATTCCACAAACCGCAACAAATCAACCCCGATTGGGAGTTTAATATTTTGGCGTTATCTGGTTATACCAGTCGATTAGTGGTTCGGGATTGGATTCATGGCAAAGAACCGGAGTTTGTTAACCACTATGAACAATGGTTGAAGCGTCAAGAAGTGATTGGCTGGAATCAGTTTGATAATCGCGGATATTTAGGCGTCTGGCGGTTGGCGGCGGCGGGGTATCGGGAAGCAAAAGAAATCCAAAGTCGTACTGTAACTGCATTGATGCGAAATGCTGTTTATGGTGAACCCTTACCCATGGATTTAATCCAACGAGTTTGTAGTCGAAATCGAATTGAGCAAACCGTGAGTTATCCCCGTGCGGTGCTATTAAATATGTATAGTGAAGGAGTGAAACAAGTGAGGAAACAGCAAGGGAAAAAGGTGATGACAGATGAAGAAGCGATCGCGTTTCAGTATGGGCGACTTTTAGCTACCTACGCCAAGTTACAACGGGCGGCTCAAAAAAGCGAGTTAGCTAATACCAATGCAGTGAAATGTTATGCCACAGCGGGATTTTCTCCCGTTCCCATGAGTCATCGCCTCGCATCGGGGGCAAAAAATCATTTAGCTGTATTAGAGGGTGGATTAGCCCAGTGGTTTGTCTCCCAGCTTGCCCAGATTAATAGCGCGATCGCAGAATTGGCTCAAACTACAGCCATTCCCACTACGTTTAGTATTGGCGCTCAAGCTTATTTTGATTTAGGCTTTTGGAGTGAGTTGAATACGAATAAAAGCAAAGCGGAAACAACCGATGAATGATGTCACAAATTACCAATAACCAATGAGGAAGGACAAAGAACCAATGACGACTCACCTTGACCCCAGCAAAAAACATGACTTTATCTGGCTATTTGACTGCACCAATGGCAATCCCAATGGTGATCCGGATGCCGATAATACACCCCGAACCGACTTACAAACCGGACATGGATTAGTCACCGATGCTTGTCTAAAACGCAAGATTCGCAACTTTGTCACCCTGGCATCAGATCAGCGAATTTCTGTCAGTGAAGGCGCTATTTTAAATGAGGCAATTGATGAGGCGGTTTCGGCTAAAGGGTTGACGGATAAAGTAGATGCCAAGAAAAAAAGGCTAACCAATCCCAAAGATGTTGACGAAGCACGGGATTGGATGTGTCAGCATTTCTATGACATTCGTATGTTTGGCGCGGTTTTATCTACGGGGAAAAATGCCGGACAAGTGCGTGGTGCGGTACAATTAACCTTTGGGGAATCTCTTGATCCGGTGTTACCGATGAATTTATCGATTACCCGGTGTGCAGCAACGGATAGCAATGAACAGGGGAAAGAGAATAAAACCATGGGGCGGAAAAATATTATTCCCTACGGATTGTATAAAGCGCATGGGTTTTATTGTCCGCAATTTGCCAAACAAACTGGGGTAACGGAGGCGGATTTAGCGTTATTTTGGCAAGCATTAGTCAAGTGTTTTGAGTTTGATCGTTCCTCCGCCAGGGGAATGATGGCAACTCGTGGGGTATGGGTGTTTAGTCACGAGTCGGCGTTGGGAAATTATCCGACTCATAAACTGTTTGAGTTATTGAAGATGGAAAACCGCACACCGGAAAAACCACCACGAGTATATAGTGATTATGATGTGCGGATTGTGGGTGATATTCCAGAAAATGTGGCTTGGCAAAAATTAGATTAATTCGGGTTTTGTTTGTCCCGTTTCGTTTCAATCCTCAATCCCCCCGAAGGGGAATTGTCACGTCCAAGCTAAAGCAAAGTCGATTCAGCCTGAAATGTTTCAATCCTCAATCCCCCCGAAGGGGAATTGTCACATAAGAATTACAACCGTCTAATTGAAAAAGCAGGTTTCAATCCTCAATCCCCCCGAAGGGGAATTGTCACTCAATTAGGGTGTATTTGCCTGATGTATCCTGTACGTTTCAATCCTCAATCCCCCCGAAGGGGAATTGTCACGCTAGCGAACCCAAAGCACCACCCAACCCTGCTTGTGTTTCAATCCTCAATCCCCCCGAAGGGGAATTGTCACTGCCGCATCCTGAAAACCTCTCCCAGAAAGAAGTTGCGCTCCCAAATGCGACAACCCCTTAATTTTAACTCTTGGACTAGCCAACCCAAAGTCCTAAAATCGCTGAAACCCTTACAGCGTAAGGTGCGACAACCTCCCGAACAGATAAAAAGCCCCAAAGCCTTACCCCCACTGCATTACAGCCAAAAATTTAGGTTCGCTCAAAAAAACACCTACCCCTTGTCGCAAAATACAGAGGGTTGAAACTATTGCCTATAGCCTTTCCCCACCACAAGACTTATTCAGCAGTCCCTAAGTATATCACCATTTTAGCTGTGTCACGTCCGTAGGGGCGCAAGCCTTGCGCCCAGAAGGTTTACGCTCGATTCTGTTGGCTTTCCTTACGTCAACCCAACCTAAACCCTGACAGCTTGCCAATTATAAGCGGCGAGTCATTGCCATGACAGAATCAACAGTCAATTGAGGCAAATTACCCAAAATAGGCAAAGCCTCTGAACCTGAACAGATGGTTGGTAAGTTATCTCCCTGCCATACCCAAACCTGTTCACTTCCGGGGTCAATTAACCAAGCTAATTGTGTACCATTGCTGAGACAATGGAGAATCTTTTTCTGTAAATCTAACGTACTTTGGTCAGGTGAGCGAATTTCAATCAACCAATCGGGTGCGCCATCAAAAGGTCTATCCTCTTCCGACAGACGATCAATCCTAATAATAGAGATATCTGGGACTGGAGAATAGGGCGGAACTAAACAACGTAGTTCTTGTACCGCTTCAAACCTATCTGTATGACGGTTAATATAATTAACCAGATTGCGTTGTAGCCGCGAGTGAAAAAGGGTTGGCATCGGCTTTTGTATCGCACACCCATTGATCAATTCCCACGCTGGAGACGACTCAATATTAGGTTGAGACAGAAATTCAGTGAGTGCGGTAGTGAGGATTGAACTCATTAGGGTTGGCTGAATCAGTATTGTGGTGAAGGGAGGGAACAGGGAATGGCAAACCAAACGCAGCTAATAACTTGGGTTACTCTTCGAGAATGATCTGCCTAGTTAGCCACCCCTGTTATAATTCAGTCCGCGTAGGCGGACTTTGCTTGTGTAGCAGCGATTTCAATCGCCGTGGCAAAAAGAGGGTAACAAAAGCGGATTTGATCTGACATACTAATCCGAACAAGATTGCTCAAATCTCTTAATCTTCTCTACATCCTGGGGTTCACCTGGCGGTACAGTTCTCTCATCCATAAAATACATCTCAAAACTCTCCAATTCCTTACCGCCTTCATTGGTAGCATTCCACGTTCGACAGAGATACTGTCCATAATAAGGATAAAGCTTTTTACCGATCGCTCGATTTAAATTGATGAAATAAACCCGCCATTGCTGATTCCCATACATCGCCTTTAGCTGCTTAGGAGTCGGCTTTTCCCAATTCACAGAATCCCCACCCAGGAGAACATCGATTTCACTGCCATTCTTCAGTTTACCTTCAATCACATGCCAACCATCATCTAGAGGCGGTGACGGAGCAAAAATACTCCACGACTGATCCAATCGCGTCAAACGACTCACCGGATCAATGCGCTGAAATGTCCTGCGATTCAAAAACTTATGCGTCGCACTAATCCAGTCATCTTTCTCAATCGGTCTTCGGGTAAAGGTTTGAGCCGCAAAACTCCTGAGATTCCAAATAAAGGTAAACATCAGTAAAAATAACGCGATCGCATTCAGCAGCCGTGAAGGACGCACCTCAATCGGGCGAAACTTGAGCGGCTTCGTCAACATTCCCGCTGTGCGTCGATTGGTGGCTATTGTCTCATAAAACCTCGTCCCTGCTGCCATGACTGGACGCCATCTCAACACCCTAGCCAAAAACCCAAATAACGGCGACAGACTAACCACATAGGCGATAGCTTCAAACTTAAAATGCCGATTGTCTTGCCAATCCACAACCACCCAGGAATTTTGGGCTTCCATATCCGCACATATAGACGCATCATCTTGAGCCATCAGTAACGGAGTTCTCGGCAAAATTAAAAACGTGCGAATCAGGTGGACAACCTTCTTACAAAAGCCACAATCGGCATCATAATAAATCCTTAATCCCCGACGTTTATCGGTATTCAACCGCTTAGCCAGTCCATCCCAAACCGGACTCGGAAGCAACGCCAACCACGTCGCCATACTCAGAAACGATAAAACCCCCAGTTCAAAACTTAACTCAAATCCCACATGTAACAGAATAAACGAAACAATCGCCACGCAGCGGAAAAAGCTATTCCGGAAGGGAATAAATATCATCAACGGTCCCATCCATTCAAACCAGAGGGCGCTGAATGTAATCGCTTTTAACAAAAGTGGCGGAAAGCTCAGTAAAAATAGACCAAATCCTGATACATACTGATCGAAACTTAAAGAATAATAAACCGCATCGCCTTGGGGCCACCAAATCTCACTCTGGGTTTTATATGCCGCCGACCACATATAAATAAAGCAGAGTTGTACCATCAAGGCAAACGTCGCACCAGAGACAACCTGCTTCGGTAACGGTTTGGTCGATGTATTCAGCGCACTATCCACCGAATAACAGGCACCCAAGGGTAAAAACATAGCCCAAAATAGGATGGCTCGCAGCACATCATCGGCGGCAAAAATTAACGCCGGATTGCGGTTTTGTAGGGAGATCACCAACGCCCACGTCGCAATTGTTGCTAGTCGGGTGCGATATCCCACCAACATCGCCAAAGCGATAAAAAATGCCAATAAAAAAAGTAGCCCTTGGACAAAAGGCTGACCGCTAATTAAATGGATCGAAAAGTACCAGGAATTGAGGAATTCGTCAATTAGGGCGCTACGCGGGAGAATCCCATAATCCGTATAATGAGCATTTAACCCTTTAACCCGGATGATTAAATCCCAAATCACCATCAACGCCAGACCGATGCGAAAAACCGCTAGCGATCGCAGGTCAAGCCCAAACACTTCCTCTATCTTAGCGGCTAAAGGACGTTTAGTTTTTGCTTTATCACCAACCATAATAAAATAAACCTTCTTTTGTATCGATGTTGTATCGATAAAATCCATTCAGCAATTGAACCCGTTTAAAGTTAGCCCGATGAACTCCGAAAATTTGACATTTCCTGACTTAACTTACTTCGCCCCGGTGCGGTCTTTCTTAACAAAGGGTTCTAATCCTTCAGCCAGTTCTCTCGCTCTAATTTTCCGACTGTCCGGTAAAAGGTGGTGGTGCGTATCCGCAAACAAACTCGAATCGCTTTTTAGGTTAAACGTCTCTGGATCATAGGCGATTACAGGGGCAATTTTTTCTAACTCCGTCGCAATCTTTCTCATATTCGCGATCGACTCTTGCTCCGTACTACCATAGACCCAAGGTAAGGACAACACTAAAGTACCGCCTTTGGCTTCCACCTGCTCCCGAAATTCAGTGATTCGTTCTATGGCATGATCAGAAATCGATTGCTTAATTCGCCATTTCCACCACTTACCGTGGCGGACTTTTGTCACTGTGGGGTCTCCTCGGTCAGTAAAGGGATCGGAGTAATATCCCGTCATTTCGCCTTTTTCGATCAAGTCTACTGTCGATTTCGTTAGCCCTCGTAGAGTTGGTGTCCCCACCAGCAATAAGTTTTCAGCGAGTTGCTTGGGCGGAACATCACCCAAACCCGGTCGTCCAATGGCAATACCAAACGGCACTGAACGGTCTAACAATCCATCATCATCTAAAAGAATTAAATCTTCAGGAATAAGCAGAACAATATCTCCAAGGCTTACTTGCTCTAAAGTACTAGGCAGGATTACATTCAGCCCCACCGGTCCATCCAATCCTAGGTTGAACACCGGAATACCCAGTTCCGCTTCTATCGCCGCCGCACTCGTGGCATAATTCGCTCCTGAACCCCCCACAATCAGCACTCGGGTTGGTGCTTGTACTTGTTCAGCAACTGCCATCTTGTGTTCGTACATTTTTCGCAGGAAGCTTAATTCACCGCCATGGTGGACGTTATAAATGTAACCGAGTGACCAGGCGATACCCGCTGTGATTAACCAAGATCCGAGCTTAAAGAGTTTCCACATAAAATTAAAACTATATAACTATACAACCGTTAATTGTAAAGGTTAGGTGAAGGATACGCCATCAACGTGCCATAATATTTTACGTTTTGTAAATAAATATGAGTATAATCCTCTAAAGACTACCAGGGTTGTCAAGCTGTATTGGTCAAAAACAATGATTTTCCTAGAATAAACGAAATTTTCGGTGGTTGCCACAGCTTTTTAAATAAATGTAAAATAAAGGGCAACCGTTGCAAATCACGACGCTGCCAAGGAACTCAGTTATATAATGATAATGATCAAGTTGTTGCTTGACGCCATGTCGCCTAAACCACTCTGCTAGAGACAACGTTCGGGTTGATGATTAATCGCCATCATACACACTCATGAAAATCAAGCTTGAGCCGATTCCTCTAGGGATCATTGTCATTGGAGTGTTATTTTCACTCTATTTACAATTTCAAATTCCCGAAGATACGTATTTTAGCGGCGATGCTGCGCTCAAATCCTTACTAGCACAGCAATTAAGTACTGGTGAATGGCGCTTTGATCTTTGGCAACCCACAGAAGCCTGGGTGCGAAATCTTTGGCAGGATGGATTATATCCTTATGCACCACCGTTTGTCTACAATATAGCTGGGCGCTATTACATTACCTTTCCCTTTACGTTTCCCCTAATCACCGCACCATTTTATGCGCTTTTTGGCTTCAGAGGTCTTTATCTGGTTCCGTTAGTTGCTACATGGGCAATCTGGGGTACTTTCTCTCTTACCTGTAAACGTTTAAAGGTTAGTGTATTTCATACCTCAATTGCCTTAATTAGTCTGATCTTTGCCTCGCACTTAACCCTGTATAGTGCCATGTATTGGGAGCATAGCCTTGCCGTTGCGCTTTGCTTTGCAGGTATGGCAATGCTGCTAATGCTCGGATATCCATCGGGTTTATCGAAACCCAGTGCTTTAGTCAGTGGAGGTTTAATCGGTTTATCGGCTTGGTTTAGACCTGAGTTTTTGTCTATGGTGGCGACGTTATCGGCTTTGGTGATTATTGCCGCCTTAGCGAAGAGTAATTTTTTGAATTTATTTAATAAGTTTAATTTCAAATCTATCCATTATTTAGCCAAAAACAAAGAAACGTTTATCGCGAGTATGTTCGTGGCAGTTAGCCTATTTTTTGTCGCTAACAAACTGGTTTACGGTCTTTTTCTGGGGATGCATGCTGTAGAAATCGTCGAGGAGTTCTCTTGGACTCGCCGCCTTGCCGAGGCTTGGGGCAATTTTCAGGAACTCAGTGTCGTCGGGTTTGAGTACTTCCCGATCGCCTTTTTTCCGCTACTTTACTTGCTCTTGTATGGCTTTAGGAAACTCGAAGCTAAACTGAACCTAAAACTTGTCACTCTGGGTATAATCGGTCTATTAATTGCCGCCGCTGGGTATCTGTTTCTGACCGGAGGTGCGGCTGAGTTAAAGACAGCGATTAAGCAATATAGTCTGCCAATCTTTCTCGCGATCGCGTGGCTGTATGTGTTCAGAAAAATTGAGGTAAAATTCAATGCTAGGATAGGGGTAATTTATCTAATCTGTGTGATGTTCACCGCCGGTGCTTGTTTATTGTTAGATTCTGGTGCGGACGAGATTGCGGTTGGGGGTAAGCAGTGGGGACCGCGATACTTATTATCTCTGATCCCCCTAGTCACCTGGGTAACAATAGAGGAGCTAAATTTCATCAAGGACAGATCACGTCCCCTTTTCCAATACATCAGCATTTTTACCATCGTTGTCCTTTTAGCCATTGGCATCCACAAAAACACCTACTTAGGAACATTGGCGTTGCAGAAGGCTCATCAAGGTGTTCCTCCCGCCATCCAACTCTTGCGAGAAACTCCAGAACGGGTGATTGCAGTTTCTCATCAATACGCGGCTCAATTACTAGAACCCCCTCTTAGAGGCGAAAAGTTCTTTTTCCAGGCGGAAACTAGCAATGATTTGGTTAAATTAAGTAAAGTGTTAGTGGAGCAGAATCAGGATCAATTTATTTATGTATGTTATCCTTATCGAAAATGCCAGCCACCTGAAGATAGTCAGGATAATCTCCAATTCACTAAAGGTGAGCAGCGCTTTCAGATTGAATTGTCTAATTTAGGTCAGTTTGGCAAATATCCCATCTACGAAGCCTCGATTAAGCAACCCTTGTAGACGAGTAATCGTTGAGCTATACTTTAAGTCTTAGCTACAGCCCCAATGTCGTCTTGATTAAGCACTACTTTGAGAACCCCAATGTTAATAAAACCTCGCAAAAAACAACTACAAGAAATAGTTCATAACCAAGAAGTATTTGCCATTATTATTAGCACTGAATTTAACCAACCAGGTATTCACTTTTTTACCCCCGACAGCTTTTCGCAACAGCTAGCCTATATGAGGCATCCGACGGGAAAAACAATTACTCCTCACATCCACAATCAAGTCCGTCGAGAAGTCTTTTATACCCAGGAAGTTCTGTTTATTAAACAAGGAAAACTCCGAGTCGATTTTTATGACGACCAGCAACAGTATTTAGAGAGTCATATCCTAGAAGCTGGGGATGTCATTCTCCTAATTAAAGGAGGACATGGCTTTGAAGTCTTAGAAGAAATAGAAATGATTGAAGTCAAGCAAGGTCCTTATGTGGGGAATGAGGACAAGACTCGTTTCCCCGGCGTTGAGAGCAAACAGGTCAAGATAACGGATTAACCAACTATGGGAGAACCAATTCCGGTCAATGAACCTCTGTTAGACGGCAAAGAAAAGCAATATCTCAATGAATGTATAGACACCGGATGGATTTCGTCTGAAGGACCATTCGTCAAGCAATTTGAAGCCGAATTTGCCACTCGTGTAGAACGAAAACATGGCATAGCCGTGAGTAATGGCTCCATGGCTCTAGACGCGGCTATCGTTGCTCTAGGAATTGGTGCAGGGGATGAAGTCATTTTGCCCACATTCACGATTATCTCCTGTGCTGCTGCGATTGTGAGGGCGGGGGCGATTCCAGTTGTCGTGGATAGTAACCCTGACACCTGGAATATGGATGTTGAGCAGATAGAAGCAAAGATTACCCCCAAAACCAAAGCGATTATGGTTGTCCACATCTACGGCTTACCTGTAGAGATGGACGCCATCCAAGCGTTAGCCCAAAAATATAAATTATTGGTGATTGAAGATGCGGCGGAAATGCATGGTCAAACCTATAAGGGGAAACCTTGTGGCAGTTTAGGTGATATTAGTACCTTCAGCTTTTATCCCAACAAACACATTACCACCGGTGAAGGGGGAATGATCGTCACCGATGACGACAACCTAGCGCAACGCTGTCGTTCTCTGCGAAATCTGTGTTTTCAACCCCAGCAGCGTTTTGTCCATGAAGACTTAGGCTGGAACCTACGCATGACAAACTTACAAGCCGCCGTCGGACTGGCTCAATTAGAGCGGTTGGATGAATTTGTAAGTCGTAAACGCCAGATGGGACAACGTTACACAGAACTTCTTGGGAATGTAGCCGGTTTAGAGTTACCCCTTCCCCGCACCGATTATGCAGAAAACATTTACTGGGTGTATGGTGTCGTCTTAACCGATGACGTGCCTTTTGATGCGAAAGAGGCAATGAAACGATTAAGAGAGGAGAAAATTGGCAGTCGCCCATTCTTTTGGTCCATGCATGAACAGCCTGTGTTTCATAAGATGGGACTATTCAAAGGGGAGTCTTACGCTGTCGCTGAACGTTTAGCCCGTCGAGGCTTCTATATTCCCAGTGGTATGGCGTTAACCCCTGAACAGATAGAACGAGTCGCTGCCACAGTTAAAGAGGTTTTACTGGAAGCGGGGCAATAACACAGAACCAGACTCCTAACATTTCTAGGGGATTAGACACTGTAACCTAATCCCTGCTCACACAGCTAAAATTGTGGAATAGGTTAGGTTCGTAGTAGGGGCTTTAGCCCCTGATTTTAAATAAATTAAGGCTGGTGGGCAGTGCCCAGCCTACTACGGTAGCTACGGTAGCATTTTGGAGGAGGCGCTCATACAATCTTCCCTCAACTATTGCCTGTTGCCTGTTCCCTCCCCTCACCACAAGACTCCCGACAGCAGCCCCTAAGTTCAGGATTTTTTCCGAGAAAGCTGCCAGATAGTTGACACATATTTGCGTCCTTTGACCAAGTAATCCCACAAGTTCAGACCCGTTTTGCTCTCGCCTGCTGTACGAGGTACGCAGATGTAAGGGATTTCGACGAGTCGGTAGTCCAGTCGTTTGGCACGGTATAACAAATCAATGCAGTATTCACCATAACCCCCACGCAGCTTGATGCGCTCCAATACTTCGGCACGGGCGGCGATGAAGCCGCTGGTATAATCATGTATCCGGCTGTATAGCATCACTCTGGCGAAGGAATTGATAATCCAACTCAGGGTGCGAGCCATTAAACCGTGAGCTCTATCAGTTCCCCCCGGAACCCACCGGGAACCAAAGGCAACATCGGCTTCGTTTTTCTGGATAGCTTGCACCAGTCGGGGTACGTTTTCAGGGGGCATAGAAAGGTCACAATCCATCCAAGTGACAATTCCAGCCTTATAGGTGTGAATTGCTTCATCAATGCCGCGCTGGATAGCCGAGGTTAGCCCTTTTTCACCAATACGCCGGACTAAGGCAACCCCTACCGTGTTGCCATCCTCTGGTGAAGTAGAGGAAATAGGATAGCGATCGGCAAACTGTTCTACAATCTCCCATGTGCCATCAGGAGAGTTGTCATCAATCACAAGCACCAGGTAGGGTGCGGTGTTACTTGCCAGCAGGCGCTCAATCAGCGCACTGATATTGTCACGCTCGTTGTAGGTCGGCAAGACCGTACAAACCAGTTGATTAGGTGATGCATCTTGAAGGTCGGACATTTATCCTCTCTAGGTGACCCATTGAAGGTGAAAGGGTAGCCTAGAATAAAATACTCTGAGAGTAAAGCCGTCGTCAATTCCAAATCCTGCGCCACCACAGATTCGGTTTCATCTCAGGAATATCCATTTTCCGACGAATATCGCCAATTTGCCATCCCGTCAGCTTGGCTAACGTCTGCGCCTCTTGTTCAAATCGCTGATTCAACGTCCGTTTATACTCATCAGCGGCGGGACAATTCATTTCCCCGGTGTAAGGATGTCGCAAGACATATCGACCTTGAAAGTTTTGCCGACTCCCTGTTTCTTGGAACATTAAATCTTCGGGAAATGTATCACGAGTGTAGCGAACGTGTAAACGGCTAATAAAGACATTATTTGCTGCATTAGTATTTAACCAAAACACACCCGCTTGCTCTAATTCATCCCGGCTTAAGGGGTCAGCCGCACAGGGATCGCACCATCCCATATCCCAGGCATATTCTAAAAATGCCACTTTTTTCTGTTCTTGCTCATACGCCGTCTGAAACATGGCTTTATAGAATTGATCAAACTCATCCTTAACAAATAGAGGAAGTCCCACATTAGACGGGATTTGAACCGTGCGATAATTCGTAACTTCGGCTTGACCGTTGCGGGATAAAATATAAACAATTAAATCTTGCTCAGTAGTGGCATTAATCATCCCCAAACGAATCGGCAACATAAAACGCGGCGATTCATACGCTATCTGTAAAGGGCGGAGTAATTGAGAACCCCCTGATTCAAATTCTTTCAAATTAACTTTCGCCACGAAAAACTTCATATTTTGGCGAATATACGGTTGCAGTAGCCGACTAGCACCACGCGGGATGCGATAATTATTACGCCTCAGCCAAGTTTCTAACCCATCCGATTCTTTAGCACTGAGAATTAAAATATCGTATTCGCCAACCGAAAACCGCGATTCTACCGTGACACCTAAAGCACTATCTCCCCGATTTCCTGCACTATTATCTGCTGATGATGTTACTCCTCCCGATAAAGAGCGAAGTTCTCTTGGTGCAGGAGGAATACAGGGATTTGGATCAAAATATTCCACCAATCGCGGCGCACTAAACCCATCCAGTCGTTCGATAATCTTTGGATTTCCTACCTGTACCTGTTCTTGTTCTAGAACTACGGGAACAGGCACAACCAAGGCAAAATCCTTAACATCTCCTTGATAGTCATTCGCCATCGTCAAAATAGTGCGATCGCTATCCCGTGCGATAATCACTTGAGAGGCTTGGTTATAAAGCTTTGTATCTGCTTTTGCCACATAAAATCCACAAAAGGCTAAGGCTTTTGGCGCAAATATCATGATTGCAAAAACCGCCAAAAACAACGAAATCAATACCTGTAATAGCTTTTTCATCATCGGCTCACATTTTCGTCATTGGTCATTGGTCATTGGTCATTGGTCATTGGTCATTTCCAAGAGATTAGGGTATAGTTAAACAACTTAATGGGAATAAATTTAACCACATTAACTTACTTACTGAATTTTTCCATTTACCAATCAACCGTCACCTGAAAACCTCCAAACAAATCTTGGTGATGACCAAATCCAATCCAACAGTAGTGTTAGAGGAGAAAGGGCAAATAATGCCCAGAAAACTGCTGTAGACATAAAGAAATGATTTCGCAGAATAAAGGTTAAAATCGCAATACTGACAGCCCAGACTAAACGACTCACCCTAGCATTGGGAATCGAGCGAGGATCAGTTAACATAAACAGGGCAAACAACAAAAACGAGCCACTCATCAACCGATGCGCCCAGACATCCCACGTCCAGCCCAACCAAAGATTGCGAACAGCTTCGAGTAACCCATAAGCACCGAAAAAAGCCGCCGTTGTATCCCAACGCCCCACCCGTTTTAAAATCATGCCCCCAGTTCCAGCAAATAATAGAACATACCAACCCCCCTCTCCCCACTGTCCTGGAGAAACCCAGGCATCATTTGTCAGGATTAAAACTGAAATTATGCCAAAATTAGCCGGATTTAAAAAATGTTTGCCTTGGAATCGAAACAGAAATTTACTTAAAATCGCCAGTACCCCCGCCAAGATCATCGTGCTGTACTGATCGACTCGCAGGAGTAAACTTAACCCCAATGCCGTAATCATGGCACTTTTGAGGGATATTAGGGACGTTTTGAGTGTAGAGACGTGCCATGGCGCATCTGTAGGGGCGGGTTTAGGAGTAACGTTTGTGCAGAACCCGCCCTGACGGAGTTTTGACTTAGAGATAGACCAAAGCTTAAGGCTAATATACTGGGTCAGCAAACAAGTCGCGATCGCAACACCAATAAACTGAGGCTGTAATGTCCAATCTCTCGTACCAATACCCAATACCAGGAAGAGTGAGAGAAACAGAATCTGATAGTCTCTGGGATCGTGTTGCTGCATTTGAGTAGAAAAATAGGGAAAGGGAAAGGAATTCAGACGCCAGCCCGGTTCTGAACCTCCAATCCCTAAGAAAGCGATCGTGTACTGATTTGTGCCTGTAATCCTGTTGCCAGTATGTCCCACCCCTATCTTTACCCCTGAGTTGTTACAGTTTTTGTAACTGTACTTAAGCTCAACTCACAGACTCCGCCAAAATCCTGCGAATTTGAGTATCCACAATATCGGGTTGTTCCACCATTGCCAGATGACCACAATTAGGAATTTCAATCACATTAGCACCCCCATTTTGAAAAAGCTTATGGAAGCTAGCCAGATGGCGTACATATTTGGGAGCCATTACTCTATCATTCGCACCTGCCAAAAAATACACAGGCTGCTGAAGCTGTGAAACCATCTGAGGCAAACGGTGAACCTCAGCCTCGGTTGTCGAATCCAAGAGACTCCTCAGTGCTGCTTCTGGGTGAGCCACAACAAAATCAATCACCCGTTGTCGTCCCCAACGCCGTGCCAGGGGACGCGCCACCTGCGCTCGTGTAAACAGTACATCAATCAAGGGCAGATAACATAACCACTGAGGACGGCGTTTGACTAACTGTTTCCCTACATTCCGAAATCGTTCAAACTCTTCTTTTAAATAAATGCCACCCCCCGCATTCAGACAAATCACCCCCTTGACCCGTTCTGAATCCACTGATGCGCCCCACAAGGCAATACTGCCACCTAGAGAGTGACCAATCAGCCAAGCGTTATCGATATCCAGCTTTTCGAGTAGAATACCTAAGTCCCTAGCATAAGCCGCAAGGCTGTAGTTACTGGTTGATAAACGAGTGGCATCAACGTCTGCCGATGTTAATGCCGCATTATCCGTCGCACCCGCCCCGCCTGAGGTGGTAGCCCGCGAAGCCGATTCAGTTTTTGGTGGTTTATCTGTTGGGGATTGAGAATCACCAAATCCCCGCAAATCATAAACTAAACATTGATAATCATCATCTAATCGATCAATCAGTGGTTGCCAATAGTTACGACTTAAAAGCCAGCCATGGATAAAGACCAAAACTGGGGAAGAGGATGCCTTGGGAGGCGTTAATTCGTAGGCGTGGGTAGCCCCTAGAATCTCAATCGTTGCCATATATCCATCCTATCCGAGAATAGGGACAGGTGGTCAAGAGGGTGGGGAAGTGGGGGGAGCTGGGGGAGCTGGGGGAGCTGGGGAAGCTGGGGGAGATGGGAAGTTAACTCAAAACTCTACCTAGCTGTTCCCTGTTCCCTGTTCCCTGTTCCCTGTTCCCTGATAAATGACGAATGACGAATGACGATCTCTACCGTTAGCTTTTATTGTGTCCACCTACTTACGAACCAGGTTCCCTGAACGAAGTGAAGAGTCAAAACCGACGCCCTAATAATCTTTGTCGAACGCTTTCGGCAATTTTCTGACCTAAATATTCGGGAATCAAGTTTTCATTGGGACCGAGCAAGTAGAGAATAAGGCGGGTACGTCCACGCCAGACGAGTAAGTTAGCGTTGACGACGAGTAAGTCTTCTTGCCAGACGGCGTACATTACCTTATAAAATAATCCCGGCTGGTTATCAGCTTCAATTAACAGGGCGGGTAGATGAAATACTGGATCGACATAGAACTCAGTTTCGACTTGTTCTAAGCCAGCATCCAGATTAAATTCCACCGCCAGCATTTCTTCGACTTCAAAACGTCCCGCCAACGCCTCCCGAATGGCACGGCAGACATTATCGGCTGTTTTGGGGGTTAGGGCTTTGCTACCACGGGATACGACTAGCTTGATAAACACCAACATGGGGGGATTGATTTGACCATGAAGACTCAGGCTGTGAATCGTCAGTCCATAAGCCGCTAAAACCCCGAAAATATCGCTGAGGAGAAAAGACTGGTTACGGTAGGCAAAATGTAGAGCGCTTTTCGAGCCTTCGGGTTTGATCTCAATAACGACACGCCGAGTTTTGTAGAGTTTATAAGCCAGTCTCAGGTTTTGCAATTGGATCTCACTACTGACAAACTGCTCATAAAATTCTGGAAACGCCCGGTTGAAGCGCTTCAGCAGTTCTAGTGTTGATGATTTCAGACCCGCAGCCATAAGTAGGGGGAGAAGGCGTTCGCTTTGGTTAAAAGCTTTTAGGATAGACCAGCAAGCTCAGCCTCAAGGCAAAAACCTGCCGTATCTGGTTAATCTCTCACAAATTCGGCACAATAGCCTCAGTCTAGCTAAAGAAGGTCTTGCCCTGAGTCACGATTTGCCACTGACCGCCAAACTTTAAGTGTAGGCGATTAGCGTAGGGATAGGGTCAAATTGGGTGTTTACATAAGACGTTGTTGCTTGGCTGCAAGAGCAAGTTTTGGTCATAAGGGTTATCGGAGCGTATTGCGCCAATTGTGGTACGATAAGCATGTCAGGTGAAAGTTGTCCTACCGGGGGTCACTCCGAAAGTTATGCATGATCAGAGACAACTCCACACACTGACTTGATGGAGTGCAGTGTGGGGCTTCTGAAAGCCTTTGTCATTAACCTGAGTGCTACCGTTCAAAACGTCAACGTTTTGAATAATCGTCAAGCTAACCCGTTAGATACGTCTAGCCTTAATTAGCTTGGGCTAGGTCTTGTGTAACGGATAACCAGTATAAAATGCTATAGCCACATCGGCATGGGTTTTTGGAAGAGCTTTTTTGGCAGTGCTGACACTGCTTCGACATCGACAAAATTTGAAGGGGATACCATTTCAAATTTCAGCGAGTCTCCTGCGTCTGGCGATCGCGCTGATAATGGGCGTATCCTATTTAGTACGGATCGAGAATTTGATCTGTATGAATTAGAGGAGCTTTGCGACGCCGTGGGTTGGTCAAGACGACCGATGCGGAAAGTTCGTAAAGCGATTCAATATAGTTTCCTCGTCGTGTCCATGTGGCAACAGCGAGGGAACACGAGGCGTCTGATTGGTTTTGCCCGGGCTACGTCTGACCATGCCTTTAATGCCACAATTTGGGATGTGGTGGTTCACCCTCAATTCCAAGGTAAGGGGCTGGGTAAGGCGTTGATGAAGTACACCATTAAGAAACTTCGCAGTGAAGATATCAGCAATATCACTCTCTTTGCCGATCCCCAAGTGGTCAATTTTTATCGGCAAATGGGATTTATGGCTGATCCCGAAGGTATCAAAGGGATGTTCTGGTATCCTGACTAATTTTTGTGCGATTGAGACTGGGCAATTTGGACGCGAAGGTATATTATCAAGATATGCATCGGGATGTAGCGCAGCTTGGTAGCGCGCCTGCTTTGGGAGCAGGATGTCGCAGGTTCAAATCCTGTCATCCCGATTTTTTAGAACAAGTTATAGCAGTAGACACATCGATTAGGACTCATCGATTAGGACTTTCGGCATCTTTGTAGAGACGTTGCATGCAACGTCTCTACATAAATGATGTGTCCTAACAGCTATAGCGGTTGCTATAAATTAGAGCAAATAAAAACAAAGGGACTGGCGTGGTTTTTAGTTAATCTATCATAGTAACATTAACTCAAATCTTCAACAAGTGGAACTCTAGGGAATTGAACCCAGTCAGTTTTCTTAACTCAGACAAGACTAGGAACGTTCAGGTTTACCTGACTCAACTCTTGTCACTGGTGACAGCTAAACGTCAATCGTAACTATCGTCACTATCGATAGTGCCAGGAAAACAGCCTAGCTCAAGATGGATAGACTCTATCTGACGATTTCAAGCGATTTCTTCAATTCACGAGAGAGATGTCATCATCAAGTGAGAGCGGTATCCTAGTTTTAATGAGATAGTACGCGAGAATTCAAGAGGCAATTGTATGAAATCATTAGTTCGCTGGAGTGCAACATTAGGCTTAGTGGGGACTACTCTCCTAGGCTCCTTTTTTGGTGGAAATCTGCGGGCGCTGGCTTTGACCGAACAGCAGGTAATGGAAAAGTTACAAACCGTACCTGTATTTACGGTTACTGATGGAGAAGGCTCACCCTTAGTCGCCTCTATTCCTAGTCAGAACAATCAGAATGAAGCAGTTGCAGGCGTCTTTATTAGCCAGAGGGATGCAGAAGCCTTTGTGGAACGATTGAAGCAGGAAAAACCTGAGTTGGGTAACCAAGTCCGGGTCGTGCCTGTATCGTTAGCAGAAGTCTACCAACTTGATCAACAGAGTCAAAACCAACCTAATGGTCTAGATTTTGCCTATATTCCAGTGCAGCAGCAAGTGCAGTCCGCCCAACAGCTTCTGGGTCAAGGGCAAGAATTTCGGGGTGTCCCTCTGTTTGTGGCAAAAGGAGGTCAAGAAGGAGGGTATTTAACGATTCAACAAGAGGGTCAGTCAGTCATTCCCTTTTTCTTTGACAAAGAGCAGTTACAGAATTTGGTCAACCGCTTTAAGGAACAACAGCCTAACCTGGCTTCGAGTGTTCAGATCCAGGTTGTGCCGTTAGAGGGTATTATTAATACATTGCAGACTCAGGATAACCCTCAACTTGAGCAAATTCTACTCATTCCTTCGCAAGAATCTTTACAATTTTTGCGTCAATCCTCTTCTCAATAGATCTAAATTAGGCTAAAGGGAATCAGGTTAATTACTCATGGCTACAACGCCAGAGCCATCCTCTAGGACATTGGCAGTATCGGGTCAAAACCTCTGGCTGTGGCGAGAAGACGCCCGTCGGTCGGCTGTAGAGGCTGATATCCCTGTCGCTGAAGTCGATTGGTTGCTTCAAGAGGTCGCAGGACTTGACCCTCTATCGCTGCGCCTAGAGTCGTTTAAGGCGCGATCGCACATCGAATTACGGTATCCGCTGTCAGTGCTGACTCAACTCTGGCAGCGGCGTCTTTATGATCGCTTGCCTGTACAGTATTTAGTGGGGATCACGCCTTGGCGACGTTTTTCACTGAAGGTATCCCCTGCGGTTCTGATTCCTCGACCGGAAACGGAGTATTTAATTGATTTGGCAGTTAGTGCGACGGGGCAGAGTCCAACACCCCAACTCGATGCTGGACAGTGGGCAGATTTAGGGACAGGGAGTGGTGCGATCGCGTTAGGATTAGCTGAGGCGTTTCCTGATGCGACAATTCACGCCGTTGATTACAGTAGCGATGCTCTCGCTATTGCCCAACTGAATGCTCAACAGTTAGGATTTGAGTCAAGAATTCAATTTTATCAAGGGTCGTGGTTGTCCCCCTTAGCATCACTCAAAGGGCAATTGAGTGGTATAGTCTCCAACCCTCCCTATATCCCCACAGATGAGCTACAACAATTACAGCCAGAAGTCCGAGATCACGAACCGCTTATGGCACTGGACGGGGGAATTGATGGTTTAGACTGCATTCGACATCTGATTAAGACTGCTCCCGATTACCTGCGTCCTGGGGGCATTTGGATTGTAGAAATGATGGCAGGACAAAGTGATACCGTTGCTCAGTTATTGCATCAACAGGGGAGTTATTGTCAGATTAAAATCATCCCAGATTTAGCTGGAATTGACCGTTTTGCTTTGGCTTATCGACGGGACTAATTAATAAGTCATAATTAATTAAGTTAGACGAATGATATCAGATCCCGTAAAACACACAGACGAAAAAATGTCTAAAACGATGGATTTGAAAACATTGCAATTAAGAAAAATCGTCAGAACATGATATGACGAATGACAAATGGCAAATGGCAAATTTTGACTTTTGCCTTAACTTCCAGCAAAATATTAAGTATTTCCCTGAAACTCTTGGAGTATTATATAACCTCAATATGACTCATGTCTTCATGTCTGCCCTAGTGGCTGGCGCTAATTCTGGTCAGATCGTCAGCTTTCCCACCGATACGATACCCGCTCTCGCTGTACGACCGGATTATGCAGAATTGATATTTAAGCTGAAGCAGCGAAGCAATAACAAACCCTTAATTTTAATGGGTTCATTCCCATCATCACTTTGGTCTTATGTCAAGGGGACAGACGCCGAATTAGAGATTTGGCAGCAAGTGGCAAAGCACTATTGGCCCGGAGCCTTAACCTTAGTGTTACCGGCTTCGGATAAAGCTCCGGCGGCGATGAACCCCACAGATCCGACCACGATTGGCTTGCGAGTTCCCGACTCTAGAGTCGCGATCGCAATTTTGTCGCAGACGGGTCCTTTAGCCACAACAAGCGCCAACGTCTCTGGGAAACCTCCCTTACATACAATGCCAGAAATTGAAGCAGAGTTCCCTCAAGTGCTGACGCTTCATCCCACCGAATCCAAAGAATTAGAGGAGCGTCACCCCAATACCCAAGGCGCACCCTCTACGGTGGTGAAATGGAAAAGAGACGGGTGGCAAATTTTGCGCCAAGGCGCTGTCTCATTCGACTGTTCCCTGTCTAGGGGGTGATGACGATGGGGAAAACGGGCTATGCTTGAGCTGAAGGCGGGTATGGCAAGACTAAAAATAGAATTCATTCGTCTACTACCCCAGCCAAATAAAAGATTGTGGATGGGGACTCCCGCGAATTACGTTGAAAAGTTTGAAAAAATATGGGCAACATGGAGCTGATCTATCTGGTAGTCGGTATTGTTATGGGACTTGTTGTCAGCCGCGCTACTCGTTCCAGCAAACAGCCAGAAAGTTCAACGATACCAGAACCGCAACTGTCAAAACCCGAGGAATCCCAGCCAGCTAAGGCTGAACCTGTGAAAGAGACGGAATCCGTGAAAGAGACGGAACCTGTGAAAGAGGATGAACTACAGCCTCTGAAGCAGGAACTCCAGCAAACCCGACTGGCTTACCAAATGGCGCATGAAATGAGCCAGTATAAAGCTGGCTTCTTGGCGCGGACATCCCACGAACTGCGATCGCCCCTGAGTAGTTTGATGGGGATGCATCAGCTCATTTTGTCCGATTTGTGTGACTCACCCGAAGAAGCTAAGGAATTCGTGGCTCAAGCCCATACCTCGGCGCAGAAGATGGTAAAACTTTTAGATGAGGTGATTGCCGTCGCCAAAACGGAACACGGTACTAATCGTCTAGAGACTCGCCCTCTGCAATTGAGCCAATGCTTTGAAGAACTCGAAGTCCTCACCCACATGCAAGCCGCGAATCGTAATCTGCGGCTGAAAGTGATTTCCCCTGACCCAGAAATAGAAATATTAGCTGATCCCCGGCGTTTTCGTCAGGTATTAGTGGGAATGGTGGACAGCGCTATTGTCCAAATGGAAGAAGGCACTATTCAGGTTTCTACAGCAAATTCTGACAACCCCCAGATGGTAAATATCTGGATTGATGTAGAATGTCCCAACTCGATTTGGTGTGAAGCCGTTGATTTACTCTCCGACACTAATGACTCAGAGAAACAGGAAACAACCTCATCAACAACCTCACCCGGTATGAATTGGTTGATGGTGCAAACCTTGGTGGAGATGATGAAAGGGCGCTTGGAACTACTACCCATTCCTGGGAAAGAACCAAGCGACGATTCAGTTACAGACACTTGTATCCGATTACAATGTTCTATGCCTCTAGCAACTCCGGAGATGATCGAACGGGTGTTGGCAGAGCAGTCATGATCGGCTGATTGTATAGCACCATTGTGGTTGTGGTGTTACATTCAAAACCAATGCGTTCGTAGAAGCTTTGTTGATGAGTGGTCATTAAATAAACTCGCTCAACCCGACACAGTTTGGGGTGACTAAGGACGGTTTCGACGAGCTTGCGTCCCAAGCCAACGCCGCGATAATCGGGGTGAATGACGACATCCCAAATCGTGGCGCGGTAAATCCCATCGGAGGTGGCGCGAGCAAATCCAATCAGGCGTTGGTCATCCCATACGGTAATTACAGGTTCACTATTCGCGATCGCGATTTTCCAGTCTTCAATGCTGCGATCTTTTGCCCAAAAAGCACTGAGACGAAACAGAGCGTGGAGTTGGACATAATCGATTTGAGCGGCGCGATCGCAAAATTGAATAGTACGGCAATCCATGTTTACCTAAACTCCTTTTTGGTGGTCAAAGGTTATCTCACTCGTGATGCAAATGTCTCGATCTTTTCAGTTGAAGATGTACCCCCATCTCAGTTTGGTTAACTTGGGGAAAACCCTTCCGAATTTAGTTAGTTGGGAGACTACTCACCTGAGCGTTAATTGGTTTTAGGGTTAGGGTGAATTTTCTCAGAACTCAGGTGTGGTAATTGATTTTCTGTCGTATTGTGAGTTGACGATTTAATTTCTGTCACCAAAAATTGTAGCGTTTCTAACAATAAATGCAAGAGAGAGAAGCGTTTTTTTGTTAGGAAATTATAACATTTGGCTAGCTATATCATAATTGTCCTTGGGTGTCAAATTATCGACGAATTGTTGTCAACTTCTAGGGTAAGGAGAGCGTTCGCGCAGCGTTCCCAAAGGGTAGGGTAGCGTAATGCCCAATCAATAAAACCTGGATAGATAAAAACCATACAAAGTAGTGAGCGAGACGCCAAAATATAGCAGTAGACACATCGATTAGGACAAACGAACTGTTGTTCCAGACGCGCCAGGGCGCGTCTCTTAGCTGAGGTTGTTTATTCGTTATACGATAAAAAAAATGCTATGAATCGCTTCGACAGCCTGTAATCCTTTTGTCATACAACTATCAAGCTAAGTCCGGAATTTATGTAATACAGTTTGATTGCCTTTTCGGTAGGACACTTCTATATCAATGCTTAAATCAGCTTCATCGTCAATCCGGATCTGTATTACATTTAGCCGAAAGATGGAATGATGCGGTTAAAGAACTAGATGGGATTTGCTTCTCTTTAAGCAAGCAACCTAGTTCTTCGCAATTAGCAATCAGCCATGAACGGGCGGTATCCGTTTTTCCTCTCAACTGGGGAAAAGAGGTCAGGAAACGCCGCCCAATTTGGTGAGCTTAACCGACCAAAGGCTTGAGCTGAATGCATGGTTATTGGGGTGCAAGGTAAACAGTTGAGGATAAAGTTTATCGATGCAACATTCTCAAGGTATTGCGGCTTACGAAACAGTAAATAATGGTTATATCAGACGGCGACAACTTCAAGGAAATGCTGGTAGTTTACTCTTATGGGGTTTAGGGGTTGGCGCTGTTATCTCAGGTGATTTCTATGGTTGGAACTATGGTTTAGCCTCCGGAGGATTCTGGGGGTTTAGTATTGCCGCTGTCTTGATGGCAATTATGTATCTCTGTTTGGTCTATAGTACTGCTGAACTCTCCACCGCCCTCCCTCATGCGGGCGGATTCTACTCGTTCACCCGTTATGCCCTCGGTCCTTTTTGGGGCTTTATTTGTGGGATTACGGTTACGATTGAATATGTTCTCGCCAACGCAGCGCTGGTGTTCAGTTTAAGCAATTACCTCAAGCCCTTATTTCCCAATCTGCCCAGTTTTTTTATCTGGGTATTTGCCTACGCTGTTTTTTTGGCAATTAATATCCGAGGTTTTGAACTGAGTGTGACAGTCTGTCTTTGGCTAACCATCATCGCGATGACAGTATTAGCCATCTTCTATGTGAGTATGCTGGTATCGGGTGAATTCAATTTTGACCTGCTGTTTAATATTCCGGCTGAACCGGGACAATCAGAAACCTGGTTACCCAATGGCTGGTTGGGGGTGTTTGGCGCGATTCCTTTTGCAATTTGGTTGTATCTGGCGATTGAACAATTACCGATGACGGCGGAGGAAACCGATAATGTGCCTCGAAATATGCCAACGGGAATGATTTCTGGTATGGTTACCCTGATTATTCTGTCAATTTTCACCGTAGTGATTAACTCCGGTGTTGGCGGGGGCGCGGTGGCGATTGGGCAATCCGATGCTCCCCTGCAAGATGGGTTAGAGGCTTATTTTGGCGCCGGCGCAACCAGTACTATTGTCACAGCACTGGCGCTGATTTGTGGTTTAATTGCCAGTCTCCACGGTAATATGTTTGCCTACGGACGGATTATTTTCTCCCTATCCCGTGCTGGGTATTTACCCCGTTGGTTATCGGTGACGAGTAAAAGTCATACCCCCCATCGGGCATTAATTGCCGGGGCGACGATTGGATTTATCTGTGTGCTACTGGTGAGTACCGGTATTCAAGCTGTCGATGCTGTGATTTTGAATATGGCGGTGTTTGGGGCATTAATTTCCTATATTTTAGTCATGGTTAGCTACATGAAGCTAAAAGGGAATCCCTATTTGCCGAAACCCTACGAAAGCCCATTGGGAACGGCGGGAGCATTTGTGGGCTTGGCTTTAGCCACATTTGCCCTGGTTGCTTGTATGTCTATACCCGATTACCGAGGCGGTGTTTGGGGGATTGGCATAGCGCTGATTGTGGCAAGTGTCTATTTTTTAGTGTTTCGCAGCAATCGACTGGTGGCTCAAGCCCCGGAAGAAGCGACGGCGTTGGGATTAACGGGGTATCAGGAGTGAGAATTGGGGTGTTGGGTGTGGGGTGTCGGGTGTTGGGTGTCGGGTGTTGGGTGTTGGGTGTGGGGTGTCGGGTGTTGGGTGTCGGGTGTTGGGTGTTGGGTGTCGGGTGTCGGGTGTTGGGTGTCGGGTGTCGGGTAAGCTGTTCGGCATTTAAACCTTAATGTCAATAATGGTGAAATCCTTGTAGTGCGTTAAGCGAAGCCATGCCGCAGGCTTTGCATCTTGCTCGCTACTAATACCCAATTTAAATGCATGACAGCTTATAGTTCCAAAAACTGTACCGAAGGAAGCCTTTATTCTAATCTTTGATTGAATGTAGGAGGATGTCACTTATTTTCAAGAGCGCGAATCAGAGCTAACAGGAGTTTTCCGACTGATTCGCAGCTCCTCAGAATCGGATTGATAGTTTGGGAAGAAGCTAGTTCGACTCGGATAGCTAGTAACAAATGGGTTTCTAGCTCTTTAAGAGAACCTTGGGCTATGTACAAAAACTGGATATATTCTCCCCGAGTTCGCCGCCCGTAACCTTCGGCAATGTTAGCAGGAATCGACGCGGATGCTCTACGGATTTGGGCAATCATGCCATAAAGTTCTTCTTTGGGAAATATTCTTGTTCCTCGGTAGCAAGCTTCAGCTAAATTCATTGCCTCTTGCCAAACCCGTAAATCCCGATAAGACGGCACTGGCGAATCTCCACACTCTACCCCCTACACCCTACACCCTACACCCTACACCCTACACCCCTAGCTAGGGTGTCTCTATTTGTTTGAGAAACATTATTGTTTATTTCATTTATTCTATTTTTGTTAAGTTAAGATACATTATTGACGCCAGTGGATCACTATACCCTCAAGCGCTAAAAACTTCATCAAGAATTGATGTTCATTTTTAAAGACTTAGTAAAGTTTGCCTCATCTTGTTGATCAGAGGAGAGGATTAGAATATTATACGAAAAGAGAAAATACAAGTCATACGACTGTATTACAGGCTACAAAAGCCGACTAACTCAACCGTGACAGATACTCTATCCATCTGATATCGCTATGGCAGAAGAAATTGATGACGTCTTGAGACCACTGTCTAGGAAATTCAACAGTTTATGTCATGCTCTAGTGATGGAAAAGGATTATGGGGATGCATCTACAATTGTCAAGCACAAAATATTCCGGTTGTAGCCCTCTAGCCAGAAACAATTTAGCGAGTTAATTTTTTGAGAGTTTTCTAATCCTATCTAATTTTGAGAGTAACGGGCAAAAACCAGCTAATATCATGCAAAATCCACTATTCATGGGATTTCTGACTAGAGTTTTATCCCCCTTGAGTACCAAAGATCCTATACTCGGATAAACGTACTATTGATCAATGATTTGACGATGTACTTGATCAACCAAATTGCCGAATTAAATTAGGGCAAGGGAAATAAGTAGGTGACACTAAAAAAATTGACCCCTCTATCAAATAAAACAACAGCGAATAGCTAGATTTTTAGTGGTGCATCACCGAATTACCCCTCAAAAAAGACCACTGTAAACCTGTTCCAAGGGGAAATTATGATAGAGCGTTCCTTTCAATCATCATTAAAAATTGAGCAATTCCACGGTGTTCCTGATACAAGCAAAAAACGTGAATTACAGCAGCGACTTGAACAGTTAAATCAAACCCAAACCTACTATCCCGTCGATCAATGTATTCATCAGTTAATTGAACAAGCGAGCGATCGCACACCGGACAAAATCGCGATACGGTTTGACGGGCAAACCCTAACCTATCGGGAGTTGAACCGCCGCGCTAACCAGGTTGCCCACTACTTACAAACGCTACAAGTAAGACCCGATGTACTGGTGGGGATATGTCTAGAGCGATCGCTGGATATGGTAGTGGGTTTATTGGGGATTCTCAAAGCTGGAGGTGCTTATGTTCCCCTTGATCCCGCCTATCCTCAAGAACGATTAGCGTTGATGATTGAGGATTCCCAAGTCCCTGTCATCGTCACCGAACAAGACCAACTCACCCGATTACCCGACACCCAAGCCCAAGTGGTTTGCTTAGATACAGATCAACAGGCAATTGCCCAACATAGTCCAGAGAATTTAGACAGTGGTGTCACGCCCGACAACTTAGCCTACACCATCTATACCTCCGGCTCAACGGGTAAACCCAAAGGCGTCCAAGTGCTGCATCGTGGGGTGGTCAATTTCCTCACCTCAATGAGTGTCGCCCCCGGACTCACCCCCAATGACACCCTGTTAGCTGTTACCACCATCTGCTTCGATATTGCCGGATTGGAACTGTATTTACCCTTAATCGTTGGCGCTGATATTGTCTTAGTGACGCGAGATGTCGCCGCCGATGCGACTCAGTTAAGCCCGGTTTTGCAAGAATCCGGTGCTACCGTCATGCAAGCCACCCCCGCAACTTGGCGGATGTTACTAGCCGCAGGGTGGCAGGGAAATCCCCAGCTTAAAATTCTCTGTGGGGGGGAACCCATGTCTCGCGAGTTGGCGCGTCAACTCCTAGAACGCAGTGCTTCCCTGTGGAATATGTACGGACCGACAGAAACCACAATCTGGTCAGCCGTACATCAGGTAGAATCCGCGGACAAGCCGATTCCCATCGGTCGCCCCATTGCCAATACCCAAATTTATTTGGCTCATCCTGAGCAAAACTCATCAGACCCGATTAAATTTGTCCCCGTAGAAGAACCGGGAGAATTGCTAATTGGTGGCGTTGGTTTAGCACGAGGCTATCTCAATCGACCTGACCTCACCGATGAACGATTTATTCCCGATCCCTTTAGTTCAGAACCCGGTGCCCGTCTCTATCGCACCGGAGACTTAGCCCGGTACTTACCCGATGGGACTCTGGAATGCTTAGGTCGCTTGGATCATCAGGTGAAAATTCGCGGCTTCCGGATTGAACTTGGTGAGATTGAATCTGCCCTCTACCAGCATCCGGGTATCCGAGACGCGGTGGTTGTCGCCCGCGATGACAGTTCGGGCGAAAAGCGCTTGGTTGCTTATCTCGTCAGTGACTTAGACGTTGAAAATGTTCCCCTAGAAACAACGTGTTGGGTGGCGTGTGAGGGGAATCCAGAAATTGAATTAACCACCAGCAATTTCTCGGTCAATAGTATTCGTTTGCTTCATGCTCCCGCCTCTTGGCGAAACGGTCAATCCTTGACGCTGCGCTGCCAGTTTCCTGGTGTCCCCGATGAACTTGAACTCACCGGAACCATCGCCACAAAATCCTTGGAATGGGTAGATGTTTGCCTAGACACAACATCCAGCCAACAGACATTTTTACGTCAGAGTATCAAACATATTGCCCAAACCCAGGGATTGATGGTTCATGACTTGCGCCGCCAAGAACCCCGAATCCCGCTGCACATTCATTGTCTGGCGGAATTTGAGTCCGGTGAAAAAATCCAGGTGATGACGCAAAATATCAGCCATGAAGGGATTTGCTTAAAGGGAACAACGGCTAACTCTTGGCAAACGGATCAACGTCTATTGCTCCGATTACAATTACCCGGAGTCGAAACTCCTTTGTGGCTGCAAGGAACGGTTGTTTGGCATTTTGAAGATTATGTTGGTGTTAAGTTCGATACGACGACGAGCCAGAAGGCGAAACTCCATCGCAGCTTAGGCAATTTGCGGACAGAACCCCGCATTCCGCTGCAGCTCAATGGTCGTGCTGAATTTGAGTCGGGTCAACAAGTGGAAGTGATGACGCAAAATCTCAGCCGGAATGGGATTAGCTTAAAGGCGCTCACCCCGACATTTTGGCAAAACAACCAACCTGTACTTTTGCGGGTAAAACTGCCAGGGGTGGACAATCCCTTATGGCTGCAAGGCACTGTGGTTTGGCACGCTGAGGAAAACGCCGGGGTGATTTTTGAGACCACACCCACCCAGCAGGAGCAAATCCATCAGAGTATTGAGCTTATGGTGAAAACTCAAGGATTATCGCTGGCGCAGTTGCGATCGTTCCTGAGTGATAAGCTACCGACTTATATGGTTCCCTCGACCTTTGTGTTAGTAGATAGCTTGCCCCTAACACCCAACCGTAAAGTCGATCGCAAGGCGTTACCTGACCCCAACCAGGCACAACAGGTAGCTCAGGATACCTTTGTCGCACCACGCACACCCGTTGAACAGGCGTTAGCGCAAATCTGGGCAACTGTATTAGATATTGAGCGCGTCGGTGTTTATGACAACTTCTTTGAATTAGGGGGACATTCGCTGCTGACGGCGCAACTGTTATCGCAGGTGCGAGAAACGTTCCAGGTGGAGTTGCCCTTGTTTGCTCTGTTTGAAGCACCTACAGTGGCGGAACTAGCTCAAACGATTACCGCCAAGACTGACGCTGATCCGTCAGATGCGACAACGGTGACGGGTACAATCGCGGTCACGAATTTAGCCAACGATGCGGTTTTGGATGAGACCATTTATCCAGAAAAGCCCTATCGTCAACCGGACACAGCACCGGAAAAGATTTTGATCACAGGCGCGTCAGGTTTTCTCGGCGCGTTTTTATTGCAGGAATTACTCCAGCACACGAATGCTACCGTCTATTGCTTAGTGCGTGCCAAAACGCTGGAGGCGGGTCAGCAAAAAATTGCCGCCAGCTTCAACCGCTATTTACTTTCATCAGATAAGTTGGAGTCACGAGTTGTGCCTGTGTTGGGCGATTTAGCGCAACCTCGATTAGGACTATCAGAGTCGCAGTACGAAGCGTTAACCCACGAAATTGACTCCATCTATCACAATGGGGCATTTGTCAATTTAATTTATCCCTACAGCGCTTTGCGATCGGCAAATGTCCTGGGAACTCAGGAAATTCTCAAATTAGCCAGTAAAACCAAGGTCAAACCCGTTCACTTTGTCTCAACGCTGGATGTGTTTCAATCGCCGCGCTATGCTCAGATGTCGGTGATTTTAGAACAGGATGATTTGGAGTCAGGGGATGACCTGTCTGATGGTTATGCTCAAAGTAAATGGGTGGGTGAGAAGTTAGTTAAACAGGCACACGCACGGGGGATTCCGGCGTCGATTTACCGACCGGGTATGATTACGGGACATAGCCAAACCGGGGCGTCTCAACAAGGGGATTTGATTGACCGATTAATTAAAGGGTTGATTCAATTGGGGAGTGCGCCGGAGTTGGACTTAAATCTAAGCTTGACTCCTGTAGACTATGTGTCCCAAGCGATGATCCATCTGTCCCAGCAACCGGATTTATTCGGTCAAACCTTTCACTTGGTCAGTCCGGAGATGGTATCCTTACGGCAACTGGTGGACGAAATCCGGGCGATCGGTCATCCGATTGAATGGATGGACTATTCTACTTGGCAAGACAAGCTTGTCCAGGTTGCCCGTTCCCAACCTGATAATGCCTTGAGTCCGTTGGTATTCCTGTTTACTCAATGGGTGGGTGAAAACCAACGCCCCTATCTGGAAACGGCGGCTTTAGTTTCTCAGGCGTTTGACTCTCAGAATACGTTAGCGGGTTTAGCCGGAACGAATATTGTCTGTCCGTCAGTGAATAGTCAGGTGATTCGGGCTTATCTGGACTACAACCAGTTGGTGTGATTACCTGACCCGATTACCGATTTCTGGGATCTATCTGTCAATCTG
>NZ_JAVKEA010000070.1:0-4595 GCF_040221695.1 Coleofasciculus sp. E2-BRE-01
TCAACGTATCGCGGGAGTCCCCACCCTCAGCGTTAGCAGGGTGGGGAGGGATAGCGGATTGCCGGAGGAACGAAGGCAATCAATCTTGAGGTGCTTCTTGGGATTTAATGTAAGCTTTGACTCTCTCAATGGGAGCGCCACCAGTAGAGGCAACATAATAAGAGCCTGACCAGAATGCTGACTTGGTATAAGTTTGTGATAGTTCCACAGCAAAGTCTTTTCTGATGATTCGACTGGAAGCAGACTTCATGCTGCCAATTAGAGATGAAAGTTTGTTGTCAGGATGAAAGTCTACCAATAGATGTACGTGATCGGCTTCTCCTGAGAACTCGACAAGGCGGCACTTTGTCTTAATACAAATATTTGCAAGCACCTCATGCAATCGCTCCAGCATTCCCGATGTAATAACCTTACGTCTGTATTTAGTTACGAACACTATATGCAGTTGAACAGAAAATACGGAGTGAGAACCTTTTCTGGCTTTCACTTGACATACCCCCACCTGAGTCTGTTAGATTAATGTTAACAGGAGGAAGCGGCAATGCCAACAAGACGTGTAACTTTTCGGCTATACCCCAATAAAAAGCAAGAGCAGACATTACGGTATCACCGTAAGTTGCATAAAGACCTGTATAACGCTGCTGTCTGCAATCGATTTACCCAGTATCAAAGGTTTAATCACCGAGTTGATTACTTTGAGCAGCAAAACTCTTTGCCTGCTTTCAAGGAAGTTTGGGGAGAGTACAAAGAATGTAATTGCATGACTTTGCAGGCTACGTTAAAGCGTGTTGATTACGCTTTTAATCGGTGGTTTAAAGGGTTAGCCAAGCGACCTAAATATAAGTCGATTAAGCATTATTCGGGCTGGACGTATCCGAGTAAAACAGGTTGGAAGGTACACACAACAGGTGATAACGGTTATCTGGAATTAGCCAAAATTGGTTCTATCCAGATGCGCGGTAAAGCCCGGATTTGGGGGACTCCGACAACTTGTACCATTGTTTATCGCAATGGCAAATGGTACGCCAGTATCACCGTTAACTTAACCGAGCTACAGGCGGCAACAAGACAAACAGATTTTGGCTCAGTTGGCATCGACTTGGGTTGCAAGTCAGCGTTGGCGATAACTGATGGGGAAAACCATTCTTTTATTGAAGCCCCTAAGTTTTTGCGAAAAGCTGAGGCAAAAATCAAGCATCTTTCTAAGGGAAAGCGTCGTAAAACGGCTCCCAATAGACAGAAGAAACAGAAAGGCTCTAGCCGGTGGAAAAAGACCCAAGCTAAAATTAGCAAAGTAACCCGTAAGGTAGCTAATCAGCGTCAAAATTGGGTACACCAAGTAGCAACAGACATTGTACGCTGTAATAGCTTCGTTGCTACAGAAAAACTAGAAGTCTCTAAAATGACCCGCCAAGCCAAAAAAGGTAAGCGCAAAAAGCAAAAAGCCGGACTAAACAAATCCATTTTAGATGTGGGCATGGGAATGCTAAGGTCAGCGATTGAATATAAAGTAAAAGACGCGGGTGGGGTTTTTGTTGAAGTTCCCACTCGCAAAGTTAAACCATCCCAAACCTGTCCTAACTGTGGAAATCAGCAGAAAAAGACCTTAGACGAAAGAGTTCATCATTGCCATAAATGCGGATTTACCATGGATAGGGACTTAGCCGCTGCCTTAGTCATGCTTTTGTGGGCATTAGGAAAGCTACCGGGGTTTGGAACGAGCCTCGTAGACGCAGATGTCTCTAGCTCTACTTCAGAAACTTGTAAGCGCAAGCGAACGGGAAGCATGAAGCAACTAGGGCAGGCGAAGCGTCGGAAACACAGCCCTACTGGTCTGGTTGTAGAAACCCAGACCTCAACGAAGTAGGTCTGGGTAGTTCATAACATACTCCATCAATTGGGTGAACTGATATGGGATCATCTACCTCGATAAACGCCAAATGGCGATCGGCTCATTTCCGGCAATGGCTGCCGATTAGCTTAATCGGATTAATCGCCGCAACCCTTTATCTTTACCAACTAGCAGAAGAAGGATTCTGGATTGACGAACTCACCAGTGTTACCGACATTCAAACAGGACGGGGATTACCGCCGAACAACCTAATTCGTCCCCTCTATTATATGCTGCTGAGTATCTGGATACAGGTTAGCAATCACGATGCTTGGCTGCGAGGATTATCCGTCCTTTTTGCGATAACCAGTGTTTTCCTTGTCTATCAGCTAGGTCGTCGTTTAGCAGGAGAAGCAGAAGGCTTAATCGCTGCCCTCATCTTGGCACTTTCACCCCTATTCATCAATCACGCCCAAGAAGTACGCATGTATACCATGAGTACTTGTTTGGGGTTAGGCGGTACCGTGGCTTTGACATACGCCCTGATGAGTGAGCCAGGGAAGCGTCCCAGTTTGGCGTCAATGGCTGGGTGGGCAGGTTTGCGACTCTTAGCCATATTCACAGTGCCGCTTAATCTGACGTTACTGATACCAGATATCCTGTTGGTGGGATGGAGATTCCGTAATCAACGCGCCGTGTTGTTCGATTTTGGCAAATGGCTACTGCTTATTGTGGTTTTGTGGGCTCCAGGTGTATTGTCTGTGGTTCAGATGGCGTCTCCTTCGTCCTCCTACGCCCAGCAAGGACATGTCGCGGGGAGACGAACCCCACATTTGATTGATGTTGTCCGCACCTTGAAGTTTTTTACAGTTTGGCCCTTCTCGGTGCAGTCGAATGCGATCGCCGCCTGGTTTTACAAGCTATTTACGGGACTATTGGCGGGCTTATTAGGTGCGGCGCTGATCAAAAATAAACATCACAATTCATCAAAGCTGTTTTGGGTTGCAGCCTGGGCATTTATTCCGCTTGGCTTGATATTTGGGTTTTCGTATATCTCAATGTCCCTTTGGGTGACCCGCTATTTGTTATTTGTCAGCCCTTACATTTTCATCCTACTGGCAGCAGGTTTGATGAGAGTATGGCGTCAGTGGCGAATCGTGGCGATAGCCATTGCGGTAGCCTATACAATAGCCGTTGCAGGTGGATTGGTGCGCTACTATACCGTTCAAGATCGACCCAATTATAAAGCCGTTGTCCAAGTAATTAACACCAACGAGCAACCGGGTGATGTAATTATTTGGTCGATGTATTATGACAAGGCACTAGCCCATTACTATCAAGGTTCCGCCCCAGCTCATCAACATATCCTTCCAAGCACTTTAGAGACATCTGATCTGGAACAGTTGGTGAGTGATTTACCACCAATTGAGTCGCGCTTTTGGTTAGCGACTCAAGTGTCTTCCCAAAGTTCTCCACTATTAGAGACATTCCTGGCAGAAAACTTCAATATCCTCACCCATAAGTCATTTGCTCAGAAGTTAGACAATGATGGAAGCATGGAGGTTTTCTTGTTAAGTCCGCGTTCTACGGATATTGAGACAAATAACCAATGACAGACAAATGACCATGCACTTTTATTGTGCCGAATCTTGCTTGGCTTGAACCATCATCCGCACAATATCAGGCATTTTATACTGAGCTTGCCATCCGAGTTTTTCTCTGGCTTTGGCGGGATTACCACGACTGATCGCTAAATCAGTTGGTCGGAACAAACTCCTATCCGTGATCACATAATCTTGCCAATTTAAGCCGACTGAATCAAAAGCCGCTACCACAAACTCTTCTAAGGTGTAACTCTCTCCCGTTGCAATCACATAATCATCCGGTTCTTCTTGTTGCAATATTTTATACATCGCCTCAACGTATTCCGGTGCCCATCCCCAGTCGCGTTTAATGCCAACATTGCCCAAATACAGCTTTTCTTGGCTACCTTGGGCAATCCGAGACACTGCCGCAACAATCTTTTGGGTCACAAATCGTTGGGGTCTCAGAGGAGATTCGTGATTGAACAGAATTCCGGAACACGCAAACAAACCGTAAGCTTCCCGATAGTTTGCCACTTGCCAAAAGGCAGCCGATTTTGCCACCGCATAAGGACTTCTTGGGCGAAATGGGGTCGTTTCATCCGCCGCTTCTGTGCCAATATCGCCAAAACATTCACTCGATCCCGCATTATAAAATTTAATTGGCTCACCCGTAAACCGAATCGCTTCTAAAAGATTTAATGTACCAACAGAAATACTTTCTAGGGTTTCTACGGGTTGCTCAAACGACAATCCCACCGAACTTTGTCCCGCCAAGTTATAAACCTCATCGGGTTGATTTTTCATCAGGACTTGCAGCACACTGCGAAAATCAGTGAGGGAGGCGGATTCTAGTTTCACTTGGTCACGGATACCCAGGCGGACTAGATTCTGAAAGGATGACATTTGAGCATCCCGTGATGTACCACAGACGCTATACCCTTCGTTGAGGAGTAATTTAGCTAGATAAGCGCCATCTTGACCGGACACGCCGCATATTAGTGCTTTTTTCATGATTGGTCATTGGTCATTGGTCATTGGTCATTGGTCATTGGTCATTGGTCATTGGTCATTGGTCATTGGTCATTGGTCATTGGTCATTGGTCATTGGTCATTTGTCATTGGTCATTGGTCATTGGTCATTTGTCATTGGTCATTTGTCATTGGTCAGGGAATAGGGA
>NZ_JAVKEA010000071.1:0-10331 GCF_040221695.1 Coleofasciculus sp. E2-BRE-01
ATTCATCATTTAGACAGGGCGGGTTTAGTTACATTAGGGTGGGCAAAAAACGATAGTAGTGAAACCCGCCCCTACACATAAAACTCTTTTCTAATCATTGATCATTCACCTCCCCCATCTCCCTCATCTTCCCCTGCTCCCTCTGCTCCCTCTGCTCCCCCTGCTCCCCCTGCTCCCCCTGCTCCCTCTGCTCCCCCTGCTCCCTCTGCTCCCCCAGCTCCCCCTGCTCCCTCAGCATTATTCCTCCGCTTCTGGATGCCGAATCAACCAATCCTCACCCACACGAATGGTTAAATCGGATTCAATATCTCCTGTGGAAGAGGCTTCGACGTGACCAAGTTGCAAAACCCTTTTTAAGGTGGTTGCTGCTTTCAAATCGCCTTGTTGCACAATAATCTGAGTTTCGCGTACCTGATCGGGCCAATCCTGTATGATGTAGACATTATAGAAGTCGTTTTTCGCCAAATACCGAGCAACTTCGTGAGCTAATTGCGGGTCATCTGTGGCATTTTGAATCGCAATTCGCAATCTTTGGGGAGAACGCCGAATCTCCGATGAACTCCAGTCAAGGGTTTGCTGAAAGTATTGTTGCATAACGCGATCGCGTCCGGCAGAATCCATAATCCAATAGCTGGCAACATATTCCTCTGGATCACTGAAGCGACCGGGCAAAAGTACCATCTGAAAATCATCTTTGTCTAAATCTAAGCCAAAGCCCACCAGCGCCAGCATTTCTTCTAAACTGAGATTGGTATCAATATATTGCTGCATCACCCGAATGATTTGGGGTAAACGCGGTAGCACCTTGGGACTGAGCAACCGTTGACGCAGCGCCTTGAGTAGCGTTTGTTGGCGCTGAACTCGACCAATGTCGCCGTAGCCGTCTTTACGAAATCGAGCAAACTGTTCGGCTTGGTCTCCATTTAAGATTTGCCATCCCGGTTCTAAATCAATGTACAAATCCTGGGTGACATCCTCATACTGCATCGGATAGGGAACAAACACCTCAACTCCCCCCACCAGGTCTACCAATTCCCGAAATGCATCCGTAGTCACCCGCACATAGCGATCAACGGGTGCATCATTCAGAGTACGACTCACCACCCGTGCGGCTAACGCTGCACCCCCTTCCACATTGGCATCATTGATTTTGGCAAGTCCTACCTCAGGAAGTTCCACTTGGGTATCCCGAGGAATGGAAAGCATCGTCACGGACTCTTCTGTCGGGTCGAGGCGTAACAGTAGCATAGTATCACTGCGACCACTGAAAACGTCGGAGGAGTTTTTGTCATTATCGGAAACGCGGTCAATTCCCATGACCAGGATGTTGACGGGTCGGGCTAAATCATAGCGAAACGCTTGTCGCCAGGAATTTTCTTTCGCGCCAGGGACAAAATTTTGCGGCACGATTAAGGGGGACAGAGGGGTAATTAGGGCAACCGTTGCGCCCAAGGTAGCAGATACTGTAGCGGTTAAGATAAACGCCGCACTCCACAGAAACCAGCGCATATAGCGACCACCACTGGATTTATTTGAATGATCATCGGAATGGGACTCTCCGTCATCACCCTCTGGCGGTGGGGGAGGCGGGGAACCCCCAGTATCATTTTCAGCATCATTTTCAGCGACATCAGAGTCGCCCTGCGATCGCGTATAATCTTCGGGATGGGAGACTTGAAAACCCCAGCTAGTTTGGGAACTATTCGACACGTTGTTTTATCCTCACCACACACCAACTGTTCTGGATTCTTTGACGTTCAGCGAATCTATTGCTGGATTATAACGTTAGCCGCCCAATCCCCATTCATCTTGGGCAAGTTTTGACCCTTCACTTTGCTCAAGGTCATAGTTAACTCCTCTGCTCCCCCAGCTCCCCCAGCTCCCCCAGCTCCCCCAGCTCCCTCAGCTTCCTCCGCGCCTCCGCTCTCCCAGGCTAGGATGTAGCAGACAATCAGAATAGCATGGACAATGAATCAATTAATACCTGTAATTTTAGCTGGCGGCAAAGGTGAACGGTTTTGGCCCCTTAGCCGCAAACACCGACCTAAGCAGTTCTTAAGTTTAGATGGTAGTGGAAAGAGTTTATTACAAACCACGGCTGACCGTCTCAGTCAATTGGCAGGAGGTTCAGCCAATGTCTGGGTGATCACATCGGCTCAATTAGCCGACGGGGTGCGAGAACAGTTACCCCAACTTGATAGTGAGCATATATTAGCCGAACCCGAAGGGCGGGATACTGCACCTGCTGTGGCGTGGGCAACCTTAGAAATTGCACATCACTATGGAGAAGATGCGGTGGTTGGCTTTTTTCCAGCAGACCATTGGATTGCGGATCAGCAGGCGTTTCAACAGACGATTGAGGCGGCGACTCAGTTAGCGGCGACTGAAGCGGCGATTGTCACCTTGGGAATTGCCCCGGACTACCCCTCTACAGGTTACGGTTATATTGAACAAGGAGAACCCGCCGGAACGTTTAATAATTTACCAATTTATCGGGTGGCTCGATTTACAGAAAAGCCAGACCGAGAAACAGCCGAGAAATTTCTGGCGACGGGGAAATTTAGCTGGAATGGTGGGATGTTTATTTTCCGGGCTGGCGTCGTATTAGCGGAACTAAACACGTATGCGGCTGATATTATCAATCCGTTACAACAACAGGGGATTGATGCTTATTCTAAACTACCTAAAATCAGTATTGATTATGCCTTAATGGAGAAAACCCAACTGGCTTATGTTCTCCCGACTACGTTTGATTGGGATGATTTGGGAGATTGGAATGCTTTAGAACGGTTGCACAAGGGAGAGGCGGCGAATGTGGAACTGGCAACTCATGTAGGGAAAGATACCCAAGGGGCGATTCTTTATACCAGTGATCAGGATGAGGTGATTGTGACGATTGGCTTAGAAGATGTGGTGGTTGTCCGAGATGGTGGGGTGACGTTAATTGTGAAAAAAGACCGCACCCAAGAAATTAAGCAGGTACTGAAAACCCTACAAGCGGATTCGAGATTTAGTCAGTTCCTTTAATTGCAATTTGTCCTGGATTATTGCCAATCTATCCGTAGGGACACTATCCTTGCGCCCTTGTTCAAGGCGTAAGTATCTGGACATAAATTTTGTCCGCTATAAAACATCTTCACCTAAATATCGGTGGGTTACGGCGGATAGTCCATTAAAGGTTTATTGCCTGACTTTAAGTCCCGCCTAACCCACCCTACATAACGATTACTTAGCGCCATTCTCAACAATAGGTTTTTCAGGTAAATAGGGCGCACGTCGGTGCGCCCATAGGAGTGTTTGGCTAAGATTAGCCGATGTTAACTTTGACTACTTTGGTTTTTTCGGCTTCTGCTTTGGGCAGAGTTAGCATCAAGATGCCATCTTGGTAATCGGCTTCCACTTTATCGTTCTGAATTCGAGCGGGTAAGGGAATTACCCGTTGGAATTTGCCATAGCGGAATTCACTTCGCGTAACACCTTTTTGATCAGTCTTGGTTTCAGCTTGGCGTTGACCACTAATGGAGACGGCTTCTGCGGTAACTTGTACGTCCAGATTTTTGGCGTCTATGCCTGGAACTTCGAGTTTGAGGTAAACCGCATCCCCATTTTCGTGCATTTCGGCGGGGGGAACCAAGCTACGCTACTTATTCAGGAATACCAAAAATCTCCGCCAGTTGGGGTAATATCCGCGTACTCTCTTCTAAAAAGTCATGGGCGTTGGGTAATTCGGCAATCATCCCGCGTAAAATTCTAATGGCGGTTTGGGCTTGTTTCTGTTTCTGTGGCGCTTGGGGATTCTTCCCGGCTTCGGCGAGTATCTTCACCTGTTCTAAGGCTTGGGCTTTGTCTTGGGAGGATAAGTTATCCTCCGCCTCAATAATACGCTGTAGTTGTCTCAGGAGTTCTTTGGTTCCTGTAAGCTGCGTCTGTGTGGCTGTGGGGAGTTGGTTAATCGCGTTGGTGGTGTCAGTGGCGATCGCATCCAGATTGATGGAGTCTGAATTGCCACTCTCTGCACCCTTTTCTGGGTTTGTCTGATTGGGCGTTTGGGAATTCTTCAGCATTATTCTCTCCTTGAGTTGGGTTTAGGTTTAGGTTACCGAAGGCGTGATCCTGGCACATCTCCCTATGGTTCAATCGACTTCACCCACGAATTCAGTTCTTTTCAAGGGACAAAGCTGTCGATACTCGAAATTTGACTAATAACTTAGAGAAAATTAATATATCAAAAGTTATTCTACCAAAATTATCAAGAATTTTTAACAATGTCCGGAAAATTTCCTGGCGGCTGTGAAGTCTCCGAAAAGTCAAGCCTTATAGTATATTTCTAGATATCAGATGACTAGCATTCACACGCCAAGGACTCATTCTCTTCCGCCGCGTTTTACCAAGAATCTGCTGTCTTTATTCCAGTCTCGTTTCCGAAAACTGGACATTCAAGAGCGTGGCAGTATGTTATTTTTCTCTTACTCCCACAAGGACAAAGTATTCGTTCAAAAGCTCTACACCGCTTTGTCTCCGAATTATGAAATCTGGGTAGATTGGGAAGATATTCCACCAGCGGTTGAGTGGTGGGAGGAAATTAAGCGAGGGATTGAAGATTCGGATTATTTTCTATTTATGCTAACTCCAAACTCAGCGATATCTAAGGTTTGTGGTCAAGAGTTAGAGTATGCTTTAAGTCAAGGTAAACGGATTTTTCCGATTGTGATTGAGCAACCTGCTCCAGTTCCTCTATCACTGCGATCTATCAACTGGATGTTTTTTACTCCAGAAGAAAAATTTGACGTTTGCTTAACTAAATTGTTGGATGCTCTCAATATTAATCCAGAAGACGCCAGATTACATACCAAATTCTACGGACTCTGGCGGGACTGGGTTTCTCATGATCGGGATCGCAGCTATTTGCTACGCGGTAAACAACTCTGGGAAGCAACAACTTGGTTGGCTAAATCAGATAATAGTACACCATTGCCACTTCAAGAACACCGAGAATATATTTGGGCGAGTCAGTTGGCACAGTTTGTACGAATTAAACGAATTGCTACAGGTATAATTGTCAGTGCGATTCTGGGCGTCTTAATTACTCTGCATTTTCTTACCCCTAGCTTTTGTGAAAATGGAAGTTTCCCTTTTTAGATCCTCCTCTTCCCTTTTTAGATCCCCCTTCCGTCCCCCTATTAGATCCCCCTTCCGTCCCCCTTTTGATCCCCCTTCCGTCCCCCTTCAAAAGGGGGAGACCAGATGTTGCTTCGCTTTTTGTTCCATGGGGGATTTAGGGGTATCTCTTATTTAGTAGGGGTTTCAACATGAAGTTGAGACAGATGTTCATGAATAGTCCCCAACAAAAGGTTTTTTAACCTTAATGAATTAGAGGTAAATCGCGCAAAAAATAGAAGCGATCGCGGTTCAATTCATTACCCTTACTTCGCCCTAAGTAACCTGCCAAGGGTGAGGATAGTTCAATGAGAATATCACGCAATTCATTCGGCATTAAGGGTTTGGGGGGACTCGAACCGATATACGCACCATAAATCGCATCAACTCCCACTTCGCCTAACCCTGCATTTTCCTGGAAGGATTTAACGGATTGGACAATGTGCGATCGCACGGCGATGGCTTGACGTACTTCTACCAGGTATTGCTCAATTTTATCATCGGCTAACCCATAAGCATCTTGCAAGCAGGCTTTGAGTTTCAGCAAGTCGATAGCACCCTTATGCTGGGCTTGCAATTCCACGAGATGTTGGAGAGTTTCTGGACGAATCACGCTAATCTGATTATTTAAAGTTGTTCGTAAAGCATCTGGGGTTAATTCACCGGCGGCAACAATGAGTTTGAGACAAGGAGCATAGTCTTGTTGGAGATGATTGTTCCCCAGTTGGATTAATTGTCCCGGAGTTGTACTGGGTATCTTTTCACTTTTGGTGGCTTTGCATTCGCCAACAATGGGATAAGGTGCATCTGCATAAAAGTCAATCCCGCCAGCACCACCAGTTGCTTCTGGATTTAGGCTGGCTTTGGGGTCATTTCTAGAGTTGGTAAATCCTAGTTTTAGTAAGCTTTTCCGTACCAGTTTTTCAAATTGATGACCATCGCTAGAGTTGCCGACATCGGCGATTGTTTTAATCCAGATGAAATCAGAGTCAAATCTCCCGATTGATTGGCTATTCCATCCCAAGAATTGTTTGATATCTTGGTCAAGTTCTTTAGCCGCTAGATTATGGTTTGATAATAGCGCGATCTGCTGTAAGCAGCAGCGCTTCGCTATCGCACTCTGTAATTCCTCTAATTCTGGATGCTGAGGCGGCTGTCGTTCTTCCATCTGGCGACAGCGCTGTTCAAAGCATGTCTGACTCAAAACAGGTGTATTTTGAGTCACCGTTAAAGGTTGGGGGAGAGGTATAAATCGGGGACTTGGATGTACGGGGATTTCAATCGGTTGCGGGAGTCGATAAACCCGCAGGTAGGCTAAAAAAATATGACCTCGTTTTACACGAGTTTGCTCTAATCCGGCTTTTGTCCATACAGTTAGCTGAGATAGAAAATCAAGGGATTCGGAATCATCCAAGACTTGACAACGTTCGCATTTTGCCCAGGCTTTAATTTGAACCGTCTCCGAACCAAGTTCAGCCAGACTTTTTTGGGCAGTGGGGATAAAATTTGAGCGATAATATTGTTCGATAGGCAGAGCGTTAGTGGAGGTATCTGAGGGATAGAGAGCAAATTGTCGTCCTGGATTGACGAATATCCGAGGGATAATGGCAATTGAGCGTCCTTCGATTAAGGCTTTAATATCTGGGGCAGGTAGACGTAGGGCGATTGGCAGCATAATTTATGTTCCTATGCTACGAATAGGTCATTCAGGTCGTCATCATTGGCTGTATCATCAGCACTAGATTCGTCGAACAGCGTTCCAAAGAGTTCTTCATCTTCGATAGTCTCTGCATCAATTTCTCCAGATGGATCGCTGAGGATTTCTCGCAGTAGTGGATTCTCTAAAATTTGGGGTTTTGAGAATTCTGCCACCTGCTTTTGAGTAAGCTGATATGTCTCGCAGTTTTGATAAACAGAATACAGGTCAATCAGAGGTCTAATCTGTTCAGCTTCCAGATACGCCCATTCTCCTCCCTTTGCCTGAGATGTGAGTTTTTCCAGTAACTTATAAGCGTTTGTCGTCTTGTTAATTTTTTTGTTTTTCGAGCGAACTAAACAACCGCGAGTTAAACCAAACCGTTCGTATGCCGTTAAGCGCTTTAATCCAGCGCCTAGTGCAGCTGCGTTGCCTTTTTGAATAACTGCTACACCAATGACAAAATTTTTGTCATCTTCATTGCCAACAACCTTGAAATTAATGTAACCTTGGTTTGATAGATTCTTGGCAGGAGCCTTTGAGTTGACTACTTTGATATCAGTATCAACGCTTTCAATTGTTAGTTGCCGTAATTTTTGTCCGGTTAATGTTTCCCCTTCCAATGTTTCACCTATCAACTGCTCAAAGCCAAAACGTAGAGCATCAGCAATTTTATCATTGTCCTCTAAATAATCTCCAAGGTCTGCCTCCTTCGAGGCTTTAACAGCTCTTTTAAATCTCTCTTCTAGTGATATAGGAACATTGGGGCGATAATTCTTAGCACACCAATCTAAAGTTTCCCGTACAGTCGGCTTGCCTTTACCGATATCCCTGAGTTTGCTTTCTGTAAACGGATAAACTGGATCATGAGGTTTTAAATCACGAGGATCATATAGCTCTTTTTGCAACCACAAGGCAACTAAATCAACAAGAGATTGGCTATTAAGAGGTTTTAAATCTATTGGCTTTCCTTGAGTTGCTGTTGACAACCGATCTCCCACACCACCACCAATCTTATTCGCAGTTGCAGTGCCAGTTATGGCAGAGGCTATTTCTCCAGCCCAAGTTGACCCAAACATTACCGTCAACATGACAATACCTTTACCAATACCTGACTGTTCTAGATTATCGTAAAGGTCTTTAACTAAGCGGACAATTACCTGTGCTTTCGTAAACCCATCTTCAGATAATATTCCTTGGGTTTCCAATTCATCAAAACAAATCAGCACAGGTTTATGGTCACTCACTAAGCGCAAGATTTGTTGTATATTACCCAGAGCTTCTGCTTCTTGTTCTTGAGATGTCTTCCCAGCATTGGTTGGTAAACCCATTGAGTTAGCCGTTTCTTGATCTAGCTCATTACCAGCTAACCATTCAATGGCATAGGGGGCATACATTTCTGAAAGAGTCCACAAAATCGCCCTGAGAATATAAGGGTCAGCATCCGGCTTGATTTTGAGAATCTGGCTACTCAATTTTTTGAGCATATTTTGGTTATTTTGTAAAGCTTTGGCATAGGCTTTATCAAAATTCTTAACTATTGTTGCTGCGGCAGTTTTCTGACCACTTGAATTACTGGCATTTGCCATCGCCGCCGCCACTTCCTGCCATTGTGTAACTTCTTGACTGCCAACTCGCGCCAAGTTTTCCACCAACGTTTGCAGAAATTGATGTCTCAACAGATTTAAGTCACCATACTTACTACCATTAGCATAGATAAATACAGCACTACCATCACCAATGACACGACGGCGCAGGCGACCAATGAGTTGAGTTTTCCCTGAACCCGGATCGCCAGTCACAACTAAAGTGGCTACCTTATCCTTACTATCTGAGCTGGTTTTAACCTGCTTGATTACCTCCAACACTTTTTGAGAAGCGTGAGCATTGAGAGTATTTAAATCAGGGAATCCTTTACCCCAAACACTTTGGACTTTATCAATGGCTGCACTGTTGAACGGATTGTAATCTTCGATAGCAGCATTGATTTCTTCAATCGGTGAAACAGATAAATCAGTCATGATCATTCAGGTGAAGGAACAAACAGCAAGTGGTTTCAATTAGGCTTCAGCATTCACAAGCTTGGCAAAGTAACGCAATTTTCCGACTGGCGGAGTAATTGAGTCTTCTAATTGATCAGGGGTAACGTTTAAAACCTCTCCCCCCATTAGCTGGAAGATGTCATTCGCCTGCATTTCCAGCATCCAGTCGTTGAACTGGGAACGAGAGACGCGATCGCCAATTGTCCGCCGTATCCGATATATGGGTACTAAGTCATCTAAGTTATAGTCGCGGTTAAGCTGATCGTAGACATCCAGCGCCACTTGCTTAAATTGATCATAAGACGCGATCGCACTCTCCTCAGTCTTCCCGGAACCACACCCAGCCCCATCACCAACGGTACCCGCCGACACATCTTGTTCTCGAATCCATTTGAGTAACGCATTCGCGGTTCTCGCGCCAATCTGACTCTCAAACTCAAACGCCTCACTTTTCAGCCCTGCTTGCAGCATCTGCAATCCCTTCGGCTGTACCAGAGACACCTTATACCGAGAAACCGCGATCGCACCGTTTTCTTCCAACTGCTGATAACTATTCTGGTAATCGGCGGCTGTTTCTTTCTTCCGTTTCAGTCGTTTAGTCAGTTCACCCCTCTTAACATCCGAACCTCCCAGATCCCACAAGTAAAGCAGTAGGCGGACTTGCTTCGCTTTCGCTTCAATATCTGTATCTGTCTTCGCATCAACATCGTTGGACATCGTTGTTACCCTATCCGTCATGGAAATTTCTGAGTCTAAAGAATGAACTTTTGTAAAAATACTCCCTGCTATACTAACCCCATCATCTAATCACTTGCCAGTTCAGTCGCGATCGGTATAAAGCCTGTACAGCGTCAGTAGGAGGCAGTTTAGAGAAAAATCAATGCATTCCATTGATAACCCTCCAGTAAAACCCACTCTCACGCCACAAATGATGTGTTCTGCAAATAGTCTCTAAGTATTTTCACTTAGTTCAGAGTCTCAATCGTTCAATTTGATCCTGTTTTCAACTGGTTCAGGATGATCACCTGCTCATCAATTGTTGCCCATAATCGTAACCTAACTTAATACTTTTCGGGCAAATGTTAACTTCCATGTCATTTCCTTGTCTTTCAACTTGAGAGTGGTAAAGTAAAAGTATGAAGCAAATAAAGCTTCACCGGACAGATACAAAAGCAACGTTTAGATTCACAGAAAGAGGTAAAAACGCTGGCTAAATCAATCAATCTGTCTTCTCTAAAAACAACAGCAGCAAACCATTTAGACGCTGATATTTCCTAAGCTAGTTAATAGGGAGTAAGGCAACTGAAACTTGAATTCAGTGCAACTCCAGATAGAATTACTAAAAGAAGGAAATCACTCAGCAAGTCGATCGGACGTGCTGCTGTTGTTTTAGCATTTCCAGCCAAATTAATAGGAGAGGGCGACCCAACCCAATT
>NZ_JAVKEA010000072.1:0-18415 GCF_040221695.1 Coleofasciculus sp. E2-BRE-01
GTCATTGGTCATTGGTCATTGGTCATTGGTCATTGGTCATTGGTCATTGGTCATTGGTCATTGGTCATTGGTCATTTGTCATTGGTCATTGGTCATTGGTCATTTGTCATTGGTCATTTGTCATTGGTCAGGGAATAGGGAACAGGGAATAGAAATTTTGTCTTCTATCTCCCTCATCTTCCTCATCTCCCCCATCTCCCTCAGCTTCCCCAGCTTCCCCAGCTTCCCCAGCTTCCCCAGCTCCCCCAGCTCCCCCAGCTCCCTCATAATTCAGCCCTCATCTTTGGGTTTGATTAGCATAGCTTGAATGGCGGCACTTAAGTAACCAATCTGCCCGTAGGCATAAACTAGATTATCAAACCGTTTAGCTGGGTCAGTCAAATGTTTCGCGGATTTGTAGAGTCCTCGGGCTATGCGTTCTCCTCCTCGTCCTAACTGACGTATCCCAGTTCGACCTGCGACTTCTTCGCGATAACACTCGCTAATCCCTTGCCACCAGCTACGCTGTAAGAACCAGCTTGCTTTGAGGCGTTCTGGGGCGACGTTATGGGCGGCGACGGCATTGGGGAGATAGGCGACTTGCCAACCTTGTTTGAGGGCAAGTTCGGTCATGTATAATTCTTCATTGGATAATAATTTTTTACCTTTGCGTCCTAGATTGGGATCAAAGCCGCCAATTTGTTCTAGGAAGGTACGCCGGATGGAGTAATTTAAGCCTCTGGGCGTTAAACCAGGTTCTTGGATATAGACAACAGTATCTCCGAGATCATACAGTCCCAGATTGCCAGCAAGTTCTGGGGATATCCAGCTAGGAGGTTCGACGCCGGGGGGCCAAATTAGGGTGACTTTCCCGCCAGCGATTGCTAATTGTTCATTCTGTTGATAAGCGTCTAGGAGAACGCTCAACCATTGGGGACTGGCGACGGCATCATCATCTAAATAGGCGAGAATTGGAGCAGTGCTTTCCTTTGCGCCAGTGTTGCGGGCAACGGAAAGACCGATGACGGGTTCGTAAACGTATTTGAGCTGAGGATGAGAGATACGGGCTTCAACAATCTCACGAGTGCGATCGCTAGAGGCGTTATCGACCACTACGACTATAAAATTATCACAATCTTGGGCTAATAGGCTATCAATGGCAGCGCCTAAATAAGCATCTCGGTTATGAGTACAGATAATCGCAGCAATCTGAGGCGTTGGCATAACTATCGGGGTGAGTCGTCGCTAGGGAGTCTAAACAGCTCTGTTGTAACACAAGAATCAGACGAATCGGCAAATCCTATTCTTCCTCTTCCCCCTACACCCTATACCCTATACCCTACACCCCCTCGAATCAGAGGGGGTGGGTTTAGTCACATCTGGGTTGCAAGTAACGATAATGGTAAAATCCGCCCCTACACCCTTAAAAATTAAAAAATTATTTACAGCCACTCAATTTCATTCACTTTTTCATCGAGTTGAGTTTGTTGTTGTCCGAGGTCACGATACCAAGCGCCGTATAGATTAATAGGAGTTTTTAGTACATCCCCAAAAGAGGCTTTCCCGGTAAAAATTTGTCCGCTGGTTATTGGCAATTCTTTGAGCAACCAGCGACTAATTAAATAGAACGATTTCTTCGAGGTTAATTTCGGTTGCAACTCAACGCCGTGTAATTCGTGTAAATATTTATTTGAACGCCCATAGCGTTGCCATTGGCTGCGAAATTCCTTTAGGTTCGTGCGGTGACGGTGTTGGACAATGGCTGTTTCGGCAAAGTCGAGTTGCCATTGAGTCTGGCGCTGAATTCGCCAACAAATATCAGCATCTCCTCCGGTTGTCATGTAGGGACGGAATAAGCCAACCTCTTGTAAGGCTTGGCGACGAATGGCTAAGTTGGCGGTTTGACCGTAGGGATAAAATGGGTGATCAAGGGTATTTTTTTGGCTTAATGTTCCTTGACGTTCGGCATGTTTTTCGAGCAGGGTTTTACCATGTAAAGCATAAATTTCGCCGACAACTAATCCGATTTGAGGATTGGCAAAGGGTTGAACTAAGAGACTCAACCACTGGGGAAGGGGGCGACAATCGGCATCGGTGAAGGCTAGAATTTCACCAGTGGATGCTTTTATGCCTGTATTGCGAGCCGCGTAGGAACTTTGAATCTGGTTTTCAGTGAGGGGGTGAAGCGTGATGCCTCTAGCTTTGGCGTCTTGAGCGGCTTGGTGCAGGATGTCAGGTGTGCGATCGCGGCTATTATTGTCTACGAGGAGGTATTCTACCTGATCCTTGGGGTATGTTTGACAGAAGAGACACTGGATTAAGTCGGGTATATCGGCGGCACCGTTGTAGATGGGAACAACGACGGATACCTTCGGGACAAAGGAGGGATGGGGTTGACTATCGGGAGTGCGATTAAGAGTCATCTGATTAAGCTAAGTAGGTTGTCTTATGGTTTATGGTTTGCGTTTTATGTCACCCCTCTCGCCATCCGTTACAGCTTTCTGTCTAATCCGTTATCCCAGTCGTCCTGCCATTTTACATTGAATGAGTTAAGCTTTTGAGAAACCCTAAAATGTGGGATGTTCCTGTATGCAATGCATGGGTATTTATACCTTAGCCAATGATGCTGTATATGACCAACTCGTTGCCTTGCTCAATAGCATTGAGGCGAATGTGAGTCCAGATATTCCCGTTTGCGTTATTCCCTATGATACTCAACTTAATCGAGTGGAGGAAGAGTTAAACGCTAGACCTAACGTCAGCCTGTTTGATAATTGGGACTCTATTCAGCGTTGGGAAGCCTTTGCCCATCAGATTTGGGCGGCACATCCTCGGGCTGGTCAACAGTATGTTAAACGTCCTCGCTGGTATGGCGGTCATTTGCAGAGAAAATTTGCTGCGTTTGATGGTTATTTTGACAAGTTTGTATTCTATGATGCTGACAGTTTAGCTATGAAGTCACTGGATAGTGTGTTTGACAAACTAGATCAGTATGATTTTGTATTTGATGATTGGGAACATAGTAAGCCAACCGATGTGGCAGCGTTAAATATTTCTATTGTTGAAGCCTCTGGTCGTTACTCAGAAGCCGAGATTCGTCCAAAACTTCATTGCGGAAGTTTTTTTGCTTCTAAACGAGGCTTTTTCGATGCCAATACAATCGAGCGACTCAAGAAACTTTTAATTGAACAGAATGAAGTTAAATGGATAAATGGGGATGACTGGTGGGGGGAGGTCAATTTGTTTAATTATATGACCCTTCGGTGTGATTATTCATTGTTTAACTTTACCCTTAGCGATAATCCCCAAGAGCGAACGGGTAACTGTGCTGGTGTCGATTCTTTTGTTAATATTGATCATATTCTTTATAATAAGCAAGGATTAAAACCTATTCACCGGATTCACTATATGAATTACTCGTCTCAAGATTTTGCGCGTCTGAGTCAAGGGCAAGATGTTAAAATAACGTATAAAGATGAGTTTTTACATTACCGATTTTACCAAGCTCCTCAGCAGAAGCCTAAGACACTGCATCCTCCCAATTGGCTAGATGAACAGACAAGCAAGCTTAAAGAATTTGTTAAAACGGTCAAAGTAAAATTTTATCGTTTATTTCAAAAGCAATACTAAATTACTATTGATGGTTATTGGAGTGGGCATGAAGCGTGTCAATATAATCCTGGTTGATAATAAGTTTGGTTTAAGTAGAGACGCGAGTATTCTCAGGGAAGTCTTGCAAAAAGCTAATTTCAAGGTTACTGTGTTTGAAGTCGGCAAACCTACACTTGACCATAAAATTCAGCGTCTATCAACCTACGTCAATCGGTTTGCCAGCGAATTGATAAACAAAAATCCCCCCTATGACATTAATTTATTTCTTGAATATGTCATCCCCGCTTGGTTTCCGTATGCTCACCTCAATTGCCTAATTCCCAATCAGGAATGGTTACGAGACGACTGGCGTCCTTTTTTAAATCAGTTTGACTACATCCTTTGTAAAACTAAATTCGCGCAAGCTATTTTTGATAAGTTAGGCTGCAAGACTGAATTTATTGGCTTTACGAGTCTTGACCGATTTAACCCTCAATCCAGCAAAAATTACGATAAATTTTTCCATCTGGCAGGTAAAAGCGCTCAGAAAGGCACAGATATCATTATCAACCTCTGGCGGCGTCATCCAGAGTGGCCCCCCCTGACTATCCGGCGGAATTGGCAAGAGCCTGACTCAATGAGTACAACTAATATTGAGTATATTACTCACTATCTGGATGATAAAATATTAAGGGACTATCAGAACAGTCATGGTATTCACCTGTGTCCTTCAGAAGCAGAGGGTTTTGGTCATTTAATTGCCGAAGCGATGAGCTGTCGTTCAGTAACGATTACCACTAATGCACCACCGATGAATGAATTGATCGCACCTGATAGAGGAATTTTAGTGGATTATTGTCTGACGAGTGTTCAGTGTCTGGGTATCAATTATCACGTTGATACCCAGGCATTAGAACAAAAGGTAAACGAACTTTTAGGAATGGATTATCTGACTAAAAAAAGCTTAGGGGATAAGGCTCGTGACTGGTATCACCAGAATGATAATCTTTTTAGGCGCAGACTTGTCGATATTCTTAATACTATTTAAATTAAGGTAAGAATTGGATTGAGGTCAGCAATTTTATACATATAAAGTGATTGACTAAGACAAGATCAGCTATTTTTTGTTCCCTATTTACTGTTCATTGGCGAATTATCTAAGCCTATTTATTATGTCTGAAGTTAGTGTTTGTATACCTACTTACAATCGTGCAAACTATCTAGTTGAGTCAGTTAAGAGTGTGCTGAATCAAACCTATAACAATTTTGAGTTAATTATTTGCGACGATGGTTCAACCGATGAGACGCCTACGGTTGTCAGTCAGTGGGATGATTCCCGAATTCGCTATATTCGACATGCTCAAAATATTGGACGCAGTAAAAATATGCGTTCTGGTTTTGATGCTGCACAGGGAAACTATTTTATCAAATTTGATGATGATGACGCCCTAACACCGGAGTTCCTAGAAAAAACGGTGGCTGTCTTAGAGACGGAACCCCGTGTTGATTTTGTCTGTACGAATCACTGGGTTATTGATAAAAATGGTAATCGGGATAAGTCAGCGACGGAAAAGAATGCGGCGAAGTGGGGAAAAGATAAGCTGAAGCAGGGTATAATTCCTGATTTAATGCGGCAAACGTTTCAATATCAGAGTTTGCAGGTGGGTTCGACATTGTTTCGTCGCGCCTGTTTACAGGATGTGGATTATATGCGCCCAGAAGCCGATGGCTGCGAGGATTTTGATTTACTGGTACGATTAGCGATCGCGGGAAAGCAGGGGTATTTTTTGCCAGAGTATTTGATGGAGTATCGGTTTCACGGGGGACAGACGAGTTTAAGACAGAATCTGCATTTTTTGAAGGCGAAGGTTTTTTGTATTGATAGTTATCGATTTCCCGATCAGGAATTAGAGAAACTACGGATACAAAAATTGGCATGGACAAAAGAAGCTTTGGGATTACGATTAATTGAAAATGGGGATACGGTTCAGGGGCGTCAAATGTTGCAAGAGGTGGCGGAGATTATTGGTAGTTCTCGGAAAGCGCAATTGGGAGTAATTTTATCCTATTTACCCCTCAGTTTGCGCCAAGCGGCGTTGCAGGTGTTTCGTCAAATGCGTCCCAAAGATTATACCGATCAGGTGCGAGAAGCGGGTTGAGAGTTCTTGGGGAATGAAGCGTGCGATCGCACAGTTTGTAGTAAGCGCTTCAGCGCTGCTAGCACTAAAGTGCTGACTACAAACCTAACTGATGAAGACGTTGATACCCTTGCCGTTGCGATCACCCCTCAAGCTAAAGTAGAATTAACGATAGATGAGGTTAAGCATTTCCATGGAAACCAAGGAGCTAAAATTTCTCCTGAAACTGCTAGGATGTCCGGACTACCGTTCTCCACTGTCGGCAAAACCATTCAATAGTATCAAAGGCAAAAACAAACTTGTCCGCGATTTAGAAACCCGGGGTTGGCTCGATTTCTCCCGTGAAATCGCATCGGTTAAAATTTTACCACCCGGTCGCGCTCTGTTGAATGTGAAACCGGATCAAGTTCCCCTCTCTTCCAGTGAACTTAGGGTACTCAACAGTATCGGTAAAGCATCGGGAAAAGTTAAACCCAGCAAAATCGATATCAAGTCGTTGAAGTCAGCCGAACGCGATGCTATTTTACAACGCTTCCATGAACGGGGATTCATTGAAGTCGAAAAACAACTGAAACGCCAAAAGGCTGAAGTGTGGATGACTCAGCGCGGACTCGATCAGCTACGAGAGGATTATATCCCGAAAAAAGGCACAAATCCAGTAATTAGCTTAGAACTGCTGGGGAATTATCTGCTGTTTTTGCGAAAATCACTTCCGAGTCAAGTGAATCCGCCTGTAACTGTCACCCAACCCCAACCTTCGTTGAGTTCAGAACCTGTACTGACCCAGAAACCAACAGATACAGAAATTTTACAACTGATTCAGCAGTTAGATAAAAAACTAGGAACCGACAATTATTTACCCATTTTTCATCTGCGTCAGAAATTACAACCTCCCTTATCTAGGGATGACTTAGATCAAGCCCTCTATCGTTTGCAACGGGAAGACAAAATTGAGTTGAGTTCATTAGTTGAGGCGATGCACTATACCTCAGAACAACTTCAAGCTGGGATTCCTCAAGAAATTGGGGGATCTTTATTTTTTATTATTGTCAACTAGCGGACTCATTTTTCACCATACCCGCCAATTCTGTTTGTAATCACTTCTAGGGATAATCATGGCAACTATTGATGAAATTATAAAACAAGAAGTCAACCCTTTTGATCCGGTAACCTTTAAAACCGGAAACTTTTGGCGAGAAGATCAACAAGTCGCCGCCACAGTTGATTCAATTCACCAAGAAGCAATTACTCAGGTGACTGAGGTTCTCCGATTAGTCGCCAGAGATCAGCGGACACGGACGATATTACTGGATGGAGACTCGGGTTCAGGGAAAAGTTATTTATTAGGACGTCTTAAAAAAAAGCTTAACCCTGACGCTTTTTTTATCTATATTGATCCCTGGGCAGATAATCAGCATATTTGGCGACATACGTTGCGCCAAATGGTAGATAGTCTGATGCAAAAGCCTGAAGGACAAGAAAGTTCTCAATTAATTCTTTGGTTGAAAGGACTATCAGCGTTTAAAGATCGCAGCATGATGAAGAGAATCCTGGGGGAACGAGGACTTTTTATTCGCAATTTTAGAAGCACTTATCCCTCGGGTATTTATCAGGCAAGAGATTTCTTTGGTGTATTGTATGGTCTCACGAATCCGGATTTATATTTTTTGGCTTGTGACTGGTTGCGAGGAGAAAATTTAGATCGAGATGACCTCAATGCATTAGGGGTTAATCAGCCTATCGATAATGAAGAAGCCGCGCGGGGAATAATCGGCAACTTTGGCAGAATTTCAGCATCGACAAAACCCATTGTTCTCTGCTTCGATCAAGCGGAAATGACACCGAAGTTTGCTGATGGAATTCCCAACTTACAATCCTTATTTAATCTTAATAGAACGTTCCACAATCAATATCTTAAAAATATTCTGGTTATTATCAGCATTGTAACGAATCAATGGAAGGTGAGTAAAGAACGTCTCGAACAATCCGATTTAGCCGGAATTGAAAAACAAGTTCGTCTAAAATCAATAAACCTTGAACAAGCTGAAGCCCTCTGGATAACCCGACTCTATTCCCTGCATGATCAAGCGACTCCTAAACCCGACTCTCCCCTTTATCCTCTCCAGAAACAAGCATTGGAGCAAAAATTTCCTGGGGGTAGAGCCAATTTGCGAAATGTATTAGGACTTGGCGGAGAATTATTTATTGAACATAAATTAGGTCATAAACCACCAATAGAAGATGCCGTTGCCACTTTTAAATTAATTTGGCTTAAAGAATTCCACAAAACCCAACAAAAAGTCGAGCGAATTCGTCAATTTTCATCGGTTGATCTGACACAAATGTTGCAACAGGCAATGAACGCCTTGCAGATCAACACTGACCCTCATCTTTTAAATCATGCTAAGTATAGTAGTTATTCCTTCAGTTATCAGCATCCCGATAAAACTGAACGACTAGGAATTTTCTGGAACGAAGAACCCAACATGACAAGCTTCAATGCAGCGATGAACGCCTGCGAAAAAGACCTGAAAAAAAACTGTTGTGATACTCTGATTCTGGTTCGAGCCGAAAAACTGGGTCAAGCCAAGAATAAAGGATATAAACTATTCAAAAAACTCTTCAACGGCTCACCGCATCGTCATCTTACCCCCCATCTCGACTCTATCCATTATCTGAGAACCTATCAGCTTTTAGTCAACTCCGCTGGTGCTGGGGAATTAGTCATTAACCAGAAAACCCTCACTCTCCCTACGCTAGAACAATTGATTCGAGAGTCTCAGGTTTTACAGAATTGTCCATTGTTACAAGACTTAGGACTTGTATCTAAACCCATTACTGATCCTGAACCCGATTTAATAAAAATCAAAGACTTCCTATTAAACCTCGTCAAAACCCAATTCATGATTGGGCGGCAAAAATTAGTTGATTTAACCATGCAAGACTTCTCCCATATCGATGAATCCCAAATCAATCAGCAAATTCAGACACTCTGTCAAGAAAACCAAATCACCCTCATCCCCCCTGACGCCAAACCCCAAGATCAATCCGTCTGCTGGAAACCCCCAATCAAAAACAACACATCCCCCTAACTTGAATGATCCTGACTCAAAACTCCTCGTCAGCAACGTCAACATTTCTCACCCAAAACGAGCAACACTAAACCTCACTTAACCCTCTGCGCCCTCTGCGCCTAACTCTGCGTTACTCTGCGTTTAAAAAAATCCTCCCATGTACCTCACCACCCCCAATGAAATCCGCAAAATTATTCCCCAACTCGCCACTTATTCAATCCTCTGGCTAGACACAGAAGTCGCCGACTGGCATACCCCAAACCCCAGACTTTCTCTCATTCAAATATTAGCAGATCCCACAGACAGAACCGGCGATCGCGCCTATATCCTTGATGTCCTAGATAACCCTTACCTAGTCAAGGATTTCGTCGCTCAGATTATGGTTAATCCCGACATTGAGAAAGTCTTTCACAACGCCAGCTTTGATCTAAGATTTCTCGGCGGGAGCCAACAAGCCCAAAATATCACCTGTACCTTCAAACTCGTCCGGAAACTCACCAGAAATTCCCGCCAAAATCCCCTGCAAGTCTCCAACAAACAACTCAAAACCCTCGCTGTTGAACTCTGTCACTTCACCAACGTTGATAAAACCGAACAAAACAGTGATTGGGGACAGCGCCCCCTCACCGCCAAACAACTGCACTATGCCAAAATGGACACGGTTTATTTGGCTCATGTGCATCACCATTTATTACAATTAACACAGCCGCCTACTCCACCCCCAGTAGTGATGACACCAAAGCGACAAACAAAAACAGCAGAACATCCTCCCTTCAGTGCAACTAAAGTGCGCGTGGCGTTTGAATGTCCGCGTTTATTCTATTTAAAACAACACTTTGATGGTAACACTCTATTTACCCCACCCGGTCAATCTATCGGAATTGGCACCGCTTTTCACACCTTAGCCCAACAATTTATCAAACTCGCTCAAGAAAATCACCACTTTTCCGACTTATTAGAACCGTCCGCTGATCAATTAAATCGCGAAGCTGTCACCATGGGGATGCAGCAGTTATTCTATCAACAGGTATTTTTTCCCTACATCGAATCCCATTCCGAAATGGCGACGGTATTGCCAAAGCTGTGGCAAGGCTTAACCGCTCTCATTCAGCGTTGGGTCGAATTATTAGTGGTAAATCGCCGCTATTGTTTGCATCAAACGGTGATTAATCAAACCTTTATTCTGGAAGAACATAAGCTGAGTTATCGCTTTCCTATCCCCAATGGGAGAACCCAGGAGGTGACGGGTCGATTTGATAGTTTAGTGTTTAATTTTGAACGCAATCGTCTCTGTTTAATTGATTATAAAACCTACGAACCGGTTGACCCATCCGCGCAGTTAGCTCAAGTGGCACTTTATGGTTATATGCTCAACAAAACGAAAGGAGTGCTGGTTGATTCAGCGGTGTATTGTGTTCTCCCAGAGTTTAAGGAGTATGCGTATTCTTGGGAACAGTTGGAAACGGCTGTCCATGAGTTGATTCCCCATAAGTTACAGCAAATGCAGGACTGGGTGAGTTGGCAACAGACTCATTCAAATCCGCCGCCGCTCACGTCGAATACTCACTTGTGTGATATCTGTCCTCAACAGGAAACCTGTCAAACGTACTTTGAAGTCAGGAGTACAGATACACAGCCCAGGAAAGGGGAAGATGAGGGGACTTCTGATGGTGCTGAAGCGTCTACGACAAAGGCTGATGGCGCTAAAGCGCTTACTACGAACGATGATGGCGCTAAAGCGCTTACTACGAACAGTGATGGCGCTGAAGCGCTTACTACAAACAGTGATGGCGCTAAAGCGCTTACTACGAACAGTGATGCGATCGCGCAACAGTTAGTCGAGACGCTACAATCCTTTAACATAGACGTTACCTGCGTGGGAACCGCCGTTGGTCCAGCGTTTATTCGGGTGAAACTGAGACCGAGTCTGGGGGTAACGGTTAACAGGTTGCTGAGATTATCGGCTGATTTACAGGTACAACTTGGGATTACTCATCCTCCCCTAATTGCGCCCCAACCTGGCTATGTCAGCGTCGATTTACCGCGTCCAGATCGACAAGTAGCGCAGCTTGAGGATTATATCACACCCCAGACAACACCAACGCAGGCTCTGGTAAAAATTGCCATTGGTGTGGATTTAGATGGGAAACTGGTAGAAGCCGACTTATCGGATGCGAATACCTGTCACTTTTTGGTGGGGGGAACAACCGGAAGCGGAAAGAGTGAATTTTTGCGATCGCTCCTGTTATCCTTACTCTATCGCCATTCGCCCCAACAGCTTAAAATCGCCCTGGTTGATCCTAAGCGTGTCACCTTTCCCGAATTCGAGCAAATCCCCTGGTTGTACTCCCCTATCGTCAAGGATAGCGAAGATGCGATCGCGTTGATGGAAAATTTAGTCGCGGAAATGGAACGGCGTTATCAGCGATTTGAGCAAGCCGGATGTTCTCACCTCGATGCTTATAATCAACAGAATAACCCACCTTTACCCCGTCTTGTCTGCATCTTTGACGAATATGCTGACTTTATGACCGAAAAAGATATCCGCAATGCTTTAGAATTGAGCATCAAACGATTAGGTTCAATGGCGAGAGCGGCGGGTATCCATTTAATTATTGCCACGCAACGCCCCGAAGCGAGAGTGGTTACTCCGATTATTCGGTCAAATTTACCGGGAAGAGTGGCGTTGCGGACAGCTAGTGAAGCGGATTCCGAGATTATTTTAGGCGGGAGACAATCGGAAGCGGCTTATCTTTTGGGGAAAGGAGATTTACTTTATAAAGTTGGGGCGAAGTTGCAGCGGTTGCAGAGTTTATTTGCTCAAAAAATTGAATTTTGAAGGGCGGACTGGATAATAGTTTTAGTCGTCTTTAGACGACTTTTGCTTTTAGCCAAGAACTTGAGTTATTGGCGGGCTTTGGGGCTTAATGAAAATGTTGAAAGATATCAAATAAGGTTTATTTTTGACCCATAAGTGACTAAACCCACCCTGACTAACGTCCTCCCTCTCCACCGTATAAGGCAGATCAGAGTATGATATAAGCATCGTCAAAACAGCCATGAATGGGACACGTTATTTCAATCGTCAATATGAAAGGGGGTGTGGGCAAAACCACACTCACCGTCAACTTGGGGACAAGTCTGGCTAAAGAACATGGGATGCGAGTCTTAATCGTTGATCTCGATACCCAGATTAATGCGACTCTCAGCCTAATCCCTCCGGTACAGTTTACGAAATGCCGTAAACAAAAGCGCACGCTACAACAATTAGTCAATCAAGCCCTTCAATCCGACTCGTTATCCTCCTCTACAGTTGAGGATGTGATTGTCCCTAACATTTGTCAGGTGAATGGACTGGACTTGATACCTGGTAATATCGAACTGTACAACGATTTCTTATTAGCTACCCAGATTTATACACAAGCCCATAGCAATCAGAAAGAATTTGAAAAAGGCTGGAATCATCTGGAAGATGGGTTAGTGAAGCGGATAATTAAACCGATTATTCCCAATTATGACTGGATTCTCTTGGATTTTCCGCCAGGAGATAATTTGCTGACGCGCAGTGGTATGATTGCCAGTGACTTTTATCTGATTCCCGCCAAGCCTGAACCTTTATCGGTTGTGGGGATGGGGATTTTGGAAGGTCGTATCCGGAGACTTAAGCAGAGCGATCGCGCTACACTCAATTTACTGGGTATTGTCTTTTCCTCCCTCGGTCATGCGACGACGATGGCAAGGAAAGTCAAAAAGCGAGTCCGTTCTGATTTTGGCGACGATAAAGTCTTTATCACCGAAATTCCCACCAATGTCGCTATTGCTAAAGCCGTTGATGAGTTTCAACCCGTAGTTCTCACCGAACCCACTTCCACGGGTGCGAAAGCGTTTATTGAGTTAACCAAAGAATTTCTCCAGCGAATTGCGTAGTGTCAGGGAGTGGGAAAGCTGGGGTAAGGGATAGGAATGCGGGGTTGTAGGGGCGGGTTTTACCGATAACAGTTTGGCACAAACCCATAACTTGACTAAACCCGCCCTTCAGGTTAAAACCGGGGGTAAAAACGTACCCTGTGATAATTATACCCTTGGGGCGGGGCGGGTTTAGTTACTTATGGGTGGGGAAAGAAACGATAGTTGTGAAACCCGCCCCTACAGAAACTTGTTCACTTGATGGGTAAAATCGCTTACCATAGTAGACTGTTGCCGAAAGCTAGGAAAATTTCAGACGCAATATGGCGTTTATAATCTAGGTTGGCTGATACCTAACTGGGTAACGTTTCTCCAAAAGGATTTTATCATGGGATTTGTCATTGCCACAGTTAACATGAAAGGCGGCGTCGGAAAGACGACGCTAACCGTCAACTTGGCAACATGCTTGGCGAAACAGCATCAAAAACGGGTTTTAGTGGTTGATTTAGATACCCAAATCAGCGCTACACTCAGCTTAATCGCCCCTCAAGATTTTGCTAAAGCCAGAAAAGCGAGACGCACGCTGAATCAGTTAATTGATAAGGCAATTCGTCCCAATCGCCACGCCAAACTCAAGATTCAGGATGTTATTCAATCTTACGTTTGTTCGGTAAAAGGACTGGATTTATTGCCGGGAGATATTGATTTGTATGATGAGTATTTAGTCTCCGAGATGCTGCATCAAGAAGCCAGTCGCGAAGAGACTCCCAATTTTAATCAGGTGTGGAATCGGTTTGAGCGGCTGTTGATTAAAAGTATTTTAGAACCTGTGATAGATAACTATGACTTTATTATCTTAGATTGCGCTCCTGGCTATAATTTGTTAACCCGTAGCGGTATTGTTGCCAGTGATTTTTATTTACTTCCGGCTCGTCCTGAACCTTTATCGGTTGTGGGAATTCAACTCTTAGAACGGCGGATTGCCAAATTGAAGGAGAGTCATAAGTCTAACATGTCTCTCGACCTACAGTTATTAGGCATTGTCTTTATTTTATCCGGAGGATTGCTGGGTCGATATTACAAGCAGGTGATGAATCGGGTAACCGAAGATTTTGTTCCGACGCAATTGTTTAAGAATCGCATTCCGATGGATGTGAATGTGGCTAAGGCGGTTGATAGTTTTATGCCTGCGGTTATCGCTTCTCCCAATTCTTCAGGGGCAAAAGCGTTTATGCGGTTAACAGAAGAATTTGTCGAGAAAATAAATGCCTATCAGAATGAGTTTAAAAAGGGTTCTAATAAAATGAATTTGGCGAATTTGGAGTGATTGAGCATTTGTCCGCTGTACTAAGACATGTTAACAAGACTCAAACTTTGTTCCATGGGGGAAGCCAGCGGATGCTTCGCTTTTTTTGCAAGGGGGAGAATTCAAAGCCTCTCTCCTTGTAGGAGAGAGGTTTTCCAGATCCAGTGAAAAGTAAGACCTACTTACTTATTCTTATAGAGGCAGTTCTATCGCCGCCTCAGATTTCCCCGTCGAGACACAAATCAGTTCGGCTTGACGTCCACCTTCCCTTAAATAGGTTAAATTCAAATGCAGATAAGATTCTGGTAAATAGGGTAATCGATCTGCCCACTCGATCGCGACGATTCCCAAGGGCATTTCCACGCCTTCCCAATAGCTTTCTAGGTCTAAGGCGGCTACGGCTTCCGGTTCTAGGCGGTACAAATCTAGATGATAGAGGGGAATGCGTCCTTCGGGATATTCGTTAATCAGAGTAAACGTGGGACTGACGATCGCGTCGGTGATTCCCAAGCCTGCACCCATTCCCTGCACCAGTGTGGTTTTACCCGCACCTAAATCCCCCTCTAGCAAAATCACAGTACCGGCGGGCAAAGATTCCCCCAGACGAACACCTAGCGATCGCGTGGCTTGTGCATCGGTTAGACGGAATTTAGTCATTCCTTACCCTTTTTACATCAGATGAGCGCGACTATACCAACGTAGTAACACCCGTGCTAACTTTTCTGGATTATGGCGCACTAGATTCGTGTGCTCATCTTCATCCATGACATTCGCTAAAACAATGCGGCGTCCTAACTCCTCGGTTGCTTCGCGATCCAGAAAAACCGGGTGGGAATTGACTTGGGCATACTTAATCAATGCTTCAGCAGAAGGCACTTTTCGATGCACCAAAACCGCATCAAACAGAGAGTGACCACAAGCATTGTCCAGGGTGCGAATATGATCAGCAACCGTATATCCGTCCGTTTCACCCGGTTGAGTCATGATATTACACACATAGATTCGGGGAGCAGTACTTGCCGCGATCGCATCCGTAATTTCTGGCACTAACAAATTCGGCAGGATGCTGGTATACAGACTACCCGGACCAATAATAATGTAATCGGCTTCGTGAATCGCTTTGAGAACAGCGGGAAGAGCTGGAGGATTTTCTGGCGTGCAACCCATCTTGACGATTTTACCATTGGCAGCCGTAATATTCGATTCGCCTTCAATCCGACGCCCATCTTCTAATTCTGCCCAGAGACAGACATCACTCAATGTCGCCGGAAGAACTCGCCCTCGCACCGCTAAAACTTGAGAACTGGCGGCAATTGCCCGTTCTAAGTCCCCCGTAATCTCGCTCATTGCCGTCAAAAATAAATTACCAAAACTGTGACCCACTAGACCATTCCCCGCTGAGAAACGGTATTGAAACAGTTCGGTTAATAGTTTTTCTTGGTCTGCTAAAGCTGCCAAACAGTTGCGAATATCTCCCGGAGGCAGAACCCCAAATTCTTGCCGCAGCCGCCCAGAGGAACCGCCATCATCGGCTACGGTGACAATGGCAGTGATATGGGCGCTGTAAATTTTCAGTCCTCGGAGTAAGGTAGACAACCCAGTACCGCCTCCCACGACGACAATTTTCGGACCACGATACAGGCGACGATGGGCGATCAGCACATCTACCAGTTCTTCATCGCCTCCGGGTTTTAGTGCCTCAGTAATCGAACCCACCGTCCGGGTTTGTCCCCAGAAGATAAACATCAGACCACAAATAATCGCGATCGGTCCGGATACATAGTTGGGAATAACCGTGGTGATTGTTTCCAGAATGGTGGACGTGAGTTGGATTAAGTAAAAAATGGGGGTCAGCTTTGCCCAAATCGCTACCCCCAGACTCGTCAGTAGTACACCTATGGCACTCAGAAGCAACCAGCGTTTGACGAATAGTCCAGGGGCTAACCACTTAAACCACCGATTCACTTGTCGGGGCGTCCTACCTCTTGACTCGTTATGCAGGGTTCGTAGAGCGCGTTTGAGGAGACTAATTGAGGACATTGCTGATACCAGAAACGGAGAACAAAACTGGATAGACTTTAGCTAAGAGCAGGGCAATTGCTCAAGTCCTTGACGGGAGGTGTATGATTGTCTGCTGTCAACTGTGCCATATTCTTTTATTAGCTGGGAGGATAGGTTGGTCAGGATACATTCTGGAAATTATACCGGGACGACTGATTAATCTAACGGAGAACGTCAAATAATCACAACGACTAGAACACCAGTCGGTGTCATCGCAGTCGATCCTAGAATTCCTCAAAACTGTAACACGAGCTACACAATCATCCCTTGAATGCAGGTCTTACTGTTCATGGCATCTGCCTGAATGAGGAAGTTTTGACCCTTCGCTTGGCTCAGAATGACACGTTAGAACGCAACTGGGTATGAGTTTTGAGTTCAGAAACGTTTGCCATCATGCACTAGACTGGTGTTCTAGGAGACAGCAAGGTAGATGGGAAAGCGAATTTTAGGACTAGACCCAGGGTTAGCGATTTTAGGCTTTGGGGCAATTATCTGCCAAGCTGAAATTAAACCAATGACCAAGGTTCGGGGAACATCGACATCTGAATCTGTACAGTTATTGGATTTTGGTGTCATTCAGACGCCAGCGCGGACGGAACTGGGAAAGCGACTCTGTACAATTTACGAAGATTTACATACGATCCTGGAGCAGTGCCAACCGGATCTAGTTGCCGTAGAGAAGCTGTTTTTTTACCGGATGGGTAATACAATTACTGTGGCTCAGGCACGGGGGGTTGTCACCTTGGTGTTAGCCCAGCATCAGGTGTCAATGGTAGAGTTTACACCTGGGCAGGTGAAGCAAGCGTTGACAGGTTACGGGAATGCGGACAAGCACGAGGTACAGCAAGCGGTGGCGCGAGAGTTAAATTTAGAGAGTATACCTAAGCCAGATGATGCAGCAGATGCTTTGGCGGTGGCGTTAACGGCATGGTTTCATCAGCAGTAATAATCTATTGTTTGATTTAATGTGAGAAGATAAAAGCCTAAGCGGGGTAAGGAGTGTGTAAAATGGGCATCATCACTCGAATCACGGATTGGTTAGAAACCCATTGGGTGACTCCTGCTTATGCTGGATGGATATTAGCGGGTATTGCGATTTGTTTCTTTGGTGCGGCGACCAATACTATGTCAGGGTGGCTGTATGTCATCAGTGGTATAACGTTTGCGCTATTGGGGTTAGCTGTCATCTTACCGCCGCGATCGCTACGTCATCTGAAAGTTCACCGACATCCCCTCTTTCCGGTTAGTGTGGGTGACGAACTCACCATTGAAATTGATATCGAAAATCCCACCCCTAAACCCAAAACATTATTACAAGTTCAGGACATTCTCCAATCGGAACTGGGAAAACCCGTGCAAACCGCGATCGAAACCATTGCGCCGAGGGGGGTCTATCACTGGGTTTATTTTCATTCCACCACTAAGCGGGGGGTCTACCACTGGCATGAAATCCAACTAAGAACTGGAAACCCCTTAGGATTATTTTGGTGTCGTCGTAGCCGCCATGCGCCAGCCACAGCGATTGTGTATCCTACAGTATTACCCTTAACCAGTTGTCCAATCGTTGACGAAATTGGCACAGATGATAGTCTACAACTGTTAAGCGATCGCCGTTCTCAATCCGCCACCGAAGACCTGACGCGATCGCTACGACCTTACCGGGTGGGTGATCCAACTCGTCTGATTCATTGGCGTACCAGCGCCCGGTATGGAGAATTGATGGTACGGGAGTTAGAAGTCTTTACGGGGTCTCAAGAAATTGTCATTTGCCTTGATAGTGCGGTAAGTTGGCAATCCGAGGATTTTGAATCAGCCGTGATTGCTGCCGCTTCCCTCTATTTCTATGCCTGTTCTCGTCAGCTTGACGCTAGACTCTGGACAGCTAGAACCGGATTATTACATGGGAATCAAGTTGTATTAGAAGCCCTAGCTGCGACCCAACCGGGAGAAGATGCAGACGCTGGTGATCCTCCCCATCTTCCCTTAATTTGGCTCACCCAACAATCCGCCAGTCTCAATTCCCTTCCTCCGGGTAGTCGTTGGTTATTTTGGTCACTATCCACAGTAGCCCAACCTGACCGACACACCTCAGGACTGACCAATTGCGCGGGTCAAATTATTGATAAAGAGGAACCCTTACAACGTCAGCTACAACAGTCCCTTAGCCGGATTTAACCGGAATGGCACTCTCAGATGAGGCTGGTGGGCAGTACATGGGTGTCAACTTAAGCCACATTACCAACGATAGGATACGGGGTGTGGGGGAAAGCGAGCAATTTTGGGGAGCTATGTATTAAACGGAGCCTGTTTGAAAAAAACATTGTGGATGAATAGGTGAGGTGAATGGTGGTAGGTGTGAG